>CAIXFB010000096.1 GCA_903918595.1 uncultured Actinomycetes bacterium | reverse complement strand
TTACCTTCTGGGCCGCCCGATAACCCCGACTTGAGAGGACCGCGGTAAGAGCGGCTGAGTCCGATGCACTGGCTGATCCCAAAGTGCTGGTCAAGATCGTGGGCATGCTGGTGATTCGTTCGAAGAACATGATCAAGCCGTTGGCAAATCCGGCCCAGGTATGAGTGGCAATGGCTCTGCGCAGGTCAGCTACTCGTTGCGTACTGGCTTGCTCGTCACTGAGGAGCCGCGTGATGTCTGCTGCGTAGGCATCGATGGACCAGGTGCGCGGAACGTCGGTCACGCCGGAGATTTCCGCGAGCGGACCGAATGCGGTGAAGGTTGCTGGGGTGCCAAGGGCTGCTGCCTCATATGGCACAAACCCGAAGCCTTCAGCACTTGATGGGTACACAACAACACTGGCGTTGGCAAGTAGCCAAGCGCGGCTGGCACTGGTGAGGTGACCAATGGTGTGGGCGGTGCCACGGAGATCAACATGGGTTTCCAGCAGTGCTTCCTCACCCATTTTGGAGCTGCTTGATTTCACATGAAGGCCGGCAAGGATCAGATCGCAGGGTTGGCCTTCTTGCAGAACTCTCTGCCACACAGCAACTGCAAAGTCACGATTCTTATGTTGGAAATCATTGCCGAGTACCGCGATAAACCTTTTGCCCTTGAGTTGCTCAACGATCGGAGCAAGGTCAGCATCCGGTGCTTCGGGTGCATTCGCGTGAGCAATGTGGTCGAGGCCAAGGGGAAGAGGCAGCACACGATCTTCTTCAAGGCGTGGCACTTCTTGCATCAACCGCTGCGCAACGTCGGCACTGATTGTTGTGATGCCATCAACACTGAGTGCGATCTTGCGTTGCAGAGCGCGATAGGCAGCCCAAGCTTCAGGTGAGCCGTGGTAGCGCGGGATGTCGTAGGCGATCAGATCGAGGTAGGTGGTGATCACCCGGCGACCAAGCGCTCGTGCATCGGCAATGTTGCTCCGCTGATCGATTTGGTTGGGGTACCAGACCACATCGGAGATGGGTGGGAGCGCACCATCAGGTTGCAATGTGACCTTCGGGCTATGAATCAAGTGCTGCGCATACACCGGGAGTTGCTCAGCACCAACCAAGGTGATCGATGTGACTCGATCATCTTCAGCAAGAGCACGGATCGCAGCGGTAGTAAGGACCTGCGCACCGGTTTCATATGGGCCGAGCCAGGTCACATCAACGGTGATGGTGATGCCACCGCGGCGGGTGGTGTGGCTGCGGAGCGCAGTGTGGTGCGAGCCGCTGGGATCGTCGAGCTCGAGGGCATCCATCTCTGATGGCGGGCAGACCAACTCGGCTTTGACTACATCCGCGTGATTGGTGAGCAGCCAGTCATGCCACAAACCGCGCTCGCTCGCCGCGAGCAGCCAGACGTCCACGGACTCCGGGTCCGTGGTGTCTAGCGGCCCGAGGAGGTCTGCCACATCAAGGGCAAGAACGGTGAGTGGACCAGCCGGGCCGGTTGCACGCAGCCACGGATCAGCCGGCACTGAACTTGCACCAACCAACGAGACTGTGGTGATCCGCGGATCGGAATCAAAGCGATCGGTCACCAACGCCAGGCGATCCATGGTGAGCAGCGCGGGATCACCGATCAGCGTGAGCGGGCGACCACGGCGGGTCTTGAAGTCAGTCATGGGTTCCTTCGCGCTAGAGCGCTTCGTAGGCGCGCTGCAGATCTTGATTCAGCGCCGGTGAGTAGTAGGGGTCCACCGAATACTTCTCACTCCACCGCTGAGCGAACAACCGCTGCTCAGTGGGATCAGAAGCCTTACGCACGATCGAGGCTCCTTCGTGGTGGGTCAGGTGGGCGTACGGCGTCCACGCTACGCGATACCCGCTCTCGCGGACGCGTAGACAGAAGTCAACGTCATTGAAATCCCGAGCAAACTGGGTATCAAAGCCGTTCACCTCGTCAAACACGCCGGTGCGAACGAGCATTGCCGCAGCGGTCACGGCAGAGAAGTTGCGGGGGGTGAGTGTTGAACCGAAATATCCGGGCTCTTTGCCGGCCTTGGCGATCTGCACGTGCGTGGGGCCACTGGGCAGGAGCACCATGCCCACATGCTGCAACCGGCCATCGGGGTAGGTGAGTTTTGCACCGACGATGCCCACACCATCGAGTTGGCCGATTTCCATCATTCGAGTGATTGGATTTTCATCGACCACGGTGGTGTCATCGTTCAGCAACAGCAGGTAGTCGCCACTCGCGTGCTTGCGCCCAAGGTTGATTGCCTCGGCAAAGTTGAAGTTTCCATTGACCGGTGAGTAGACAACCTGCGCGTCAACGCCGGC
>CAIXFB010000095.1 GCA_903918595.1 uncultured Actinomycetes bacterium | reverse complement strand
GGCGAGCGCCAGCACGGCACCGGCGGCAAGGGCTCCTGACACGGCTGCAGCGAGCCACGCCACCACGCTGCCGCCGAACAGGTTGCGATCGTGCAGCACCGCCGTCGTCATGGAGGGGGCGAAGGCAATCAGCCATGTCCACACGCTGGTGGCCGAGGGGCTTGCCAGCCGACTAATTGTGAGACGACTCATCATGGTGGCTCTGTCCGGGGGATGCCCATCGTGCGCGCGAACAGCATCGCCGCCTTGACTCGAGCATTGCTGCGTGAATCAGCGCTCAGACCCAACTTGGTGAAGAGTCGATTCACCATAGTCTCGACCGAGCGCACAGTGACTCCGCGCTCGCGCGCGATCATGTCGTTCGAGTACCCCAGGGCGATCATGCGAAGAAGCTCGAATTGAGCCGCAGTGAGTTCAGCAAGCTCAGTGGGTACGAGTTCGCGGTGATCGGGACGAGATGGCACCACATCACTCAGGACCGCCTCCAGTGCGTTCACGATCTCGTCGGGATCGGACACTTTGCGCTTCATGAGGTAGCCAACCGTGGGGGGCAGCGACGAGCCGGGAGCTAGAGCGGTGGCGGACGGGTAGTTGGAAAGAATCAGTACCCCGAACTCCGCGACGCGATCGCCGAGTGCACCGATCACCTCGAGACCCGATGGCCCTTGTCCGAGGTCGAGGTCGACGATGAGTGCGTCGGGATCATGCGTGTCAATGAGTGCGAGCGCGGACTCGGCATCTCCCGCCTGGAACGTGATGAAGCCCCGTCCCTCAAGAATCTCCGCGAGCATGCCGTTGAGGAAGGCATCGTCCTCGATCACGAGCACCTTGCGTTCGATCCGCATAGGAAAACCGTACGGGTGAGATAACCGAATGTCGTACCAAGTTGAGATAACCGAACCTTGGGGCCTCTCGAGTGATGTTGCTTCTTAACGTGTAGGTGTCCAGCATTTCGCGCTGGACTGGAAGCGAGCCGTTCGTAGGAACAGGAGCCAGTTATGACGCGTGATCGACTTCTTCTTGCTTTAGGCACGGTGACCGCTGTGGCTGCTGGCCTGCTGCTTGGTGCGGCACCTGCCTCGGCGGCGTCCTACACCCTGAACCTGACAATGGATGACTCCACGTGTGTCGTTACGGCACCGGCGACGCAGACGCTCCAGACCGGCGATTCGGTGACAATCACTAACACGACAAGTAGTGTGTTATGTTCCTTGAAAATTCAGGGCACGTCCAACCTCACGGGCTGGACGCAGGCCTTCGGTGCTCTTACTCCCGTCTCCATTGCTGGCACGTCTTCAAATTTTGTTTCTTTGTGGATCCAGCCTTCAATCACTTTCGTCGTGGGAACCGTCTCGGCCGACATCTACACGATGAGTCTGGTTCGGGTGTCGACGGTAGCCACTTACTCCAGTAGCGGTGGTGGAGGTGGAAGCGGCGGTTCATCCAATTCATCATCGACATCTGCAGGCAATTCCGGTCCCACTTCCGTCCTCCAGCAGTTCGCCAAGCCGACGACGGGCACCTGCGATGCCGCGCAGCCCACAGGATTGAACTGGTCGGGTGTTGCATCCGGCGGCTGGAGCGAGAGTTGGGCACAGTGGGCGAACGGTGGACGGGGCGGCAGCGTGTGCACGAGAACCCTTGGCTATTCGTCGGGCTGGGCCGTCGTCAACTGAGTCGAAGTAGTCGCTTGATCTGATCGTGTGGGATGGCGTAGACCCTGACTAAGGTTTGTCCGTGATCGTTCTCGTCATCGGCTCTGGTGCGCGGGAACACGCCCTTGTCACATCCCTGATGCATGATCCTTCGGTTCAGCAGGTGCTGTGCGCGCCGGGAAACGCGGGGATTGCCGAGCAGGTTGATTGTTCACCGATTGAGGTGACTGATCCAGGCGCAATAGCTCAGCGAGCAGTTGATGTGTCAGCCGATCTAGTGGTGATTGGTCCCGAGGTGCCACTCGTTGCCGGAGCTGCCGATGCTGTGCGGGGCGCAGGGATCGCATGCTTCGGTCCATCTGCATTGGCCGCTCAACTAGAGGGCAGCAAGGCATTTGCAAAACAGGTGATGATCGATGCTGGAGTGCCAACGGCACAGGCGCGGGTGTGTCTTTCGATCAATGACGTATCTGCTGCCATGGCCGAGTTCGGTGCACCGTTTGTGATCAAGGACGACGGACTTGCCGCGGGTAAAGGTGTGATCGTTACGTCCGATCATGACGAAGCCATCGCGCACGCGGCTGCGTGCTTTGCGAAACCTGATGGCGCAGTTGTGGTGGAGGAATACCTCGACGGCCCAGAAGTGTCACTCTTTGCGATCACGGATGGAACGTGTGTTCTTGCGTTGCAACCAGCCCAAGATTTCAAGCGCGTAGGTGATGGTGATGTCGGTCCGAACACCGGTGGCATGGGTGCCTACTCACCGTTGCCGTGGGCGCCTGCTGACCTCATTGAAGAAGTCACGCGCGCCGTGTTGCAACCCACGGTTGATGCGATGCGTGAACGGGGCACACCGTTCTCCGGGCTCCTGTACGCCGGGCTGGCGCTGACCTCGCGCGGGGTTCGGGTCATCGAATTCAATGCTCGCTTCGGTGATCCAGAGACCCAGGTGGTTCTGGCCCGACTGCGCACCCCCTTGGCCGGGGTTCTTTACGCGGCTGCCACGGGCACTTTGGCCGAGGTGGGTCCACTCGAGTGGAGCCCAGATGCTGCGGTGACGGTGGTGCTTGCGGCGCATGGGTACCCCGAATCTCCGCGCTCGGGCGATCCGATTCATGGATTGGCTGCTGCTGGCAACGTCGAGGGAGTCGAGGTGTTCCACGCCGGTACCAAAGTTGGCCCAGATGGGCAGATCTGCTCGGCTGGCGGCCGGGTGCTTTCGGTCACGGCCCATGGGGTGAATCTGCAGGAAGCACGAGATCGAGCGTATGCGGCGCTCGAGCTGATCGACCTCGAGGGTGCTCATTACCGCCGCGATATCGCCGCCGAGTCCTCGCAAGTTTGACTCCCGAAAGACCACTCCAGGACGGGTGACGCGAGTAGCGTATCGCCAGACCTAGAGGAGGTTCCCATGTCACGCACTACTCGCATACTGATCGGCGCGGTGGGCGTGGCCCTCTTCGCCTCAGCTGTCGGTGTACCCGCTCAGGCAGCGACCAAGCCGGGAGCCAAGTGCTCCAAGGCGGGCATCACCGTCAATGTGGGCAAGGCCGACCTCCGCTGCATGAAGAAGGCGGGCAAGCTCGTCTGGGTGAAGGTTGCCTCGGGTGGTGCCTCGGGTGGTGGCTCAAGCTCCAACGCCGGTTTGTCATCGAGCGCGAGCATTCCGAAGGTCATTCAGAACTGGGGCCTGGCACTCGCGCCCTATGACGCAGCTACTGGCAAGGCTGGCGTCATGCAGATTGCCGGCGTCACCCCTCCGACTTTCGGAATCCCTGCTGACGACGCGCTCTATCGGCACATCGTGGGCCTGTATGGCGAGGAGGTG
>CAIXFB010000094.1 GCA_903918595.1 uncultured Actinomycetes bacterium | reverse complement strand
GTCCCATCTTGGCCTGTTCTTACGACTTGAACAGACTCCCATTTGGCTTTCTTCTTGGTGTCCCGGAATTGCAGGGTCGCTTCGGCGTCAACCACCGGTGCGTTATTGAAAGTGACATTGGCGGTGAGCGCATATGGCTGCCCAAAGACCGCACCTGGCTCAGCCACAATGGAGACATTCGCTTCAGCAGGGGCGAGCGACTGCGCGTAGCTTCGAATGAGCGGCCACTGCGACTGATTCTCTCCGCCCACAGTCCAGTAGGCAGCTGCTTTGATGCCATACGTCCCCACCAATTGGGTTCGCGCAAGGACCGCTTCAGGCCCAACGAACCACATCACTCGCCTAGCCGCACATGTCTGGGTCGCACCACTTGCATCCACCCAGGTAACTTTTTTGTCGTACTCGAACCAGCTCTCCTTCGACTTCTCATCCCATGTGGCGGCGGCAACCCCGTTCGCAGCCATGATCGCGGGGATCTCCGCATCAGTGGCCGTCGACATGGCGGTCAGTGACCGAAACGCATTCTTTTGCGCGGTAGTACCAGAGTTCGTGGGACAGGTTCCGGTCAAACGAAACTTGCCTGCTGAATCCTTGCGGGTCCATGCGCGCCCATATGTGGGCACGCCGATCTGCACCTTCGCAGGATCGATGGCGCCTGCGCTGTAGGCAACTATCGACGTGACCCAATTGATAGGTGCGATCGGTCCTATCGCGTGATAGCTGAAGTCGTAGGCCATGATTCGGATGAGGTCCACGAATGGCGCGATGCCTGTCATGTTGTACACCCAATAGCCGGATTGGCCACCACATGCGCCACTCGTGCTGCAGGGGGGCGGAATCGTGACCGAGAGCAGTTTCCCTTGCGCTTTCAGGGCGGCACCCAATTCCTGCACAAAAGCCGTCCAGTTTGGTTGGGTAGCGTTCCAGGTTGCGCGTCCATCACTGAAGGCAAAAACTTCATAATCAAGATCGATGCCATCGAAGCCTTGACTCGTCACGAGATTCACAATGTCGGCAACATGTGCGGAGCGTTTCGCGGGATCGGCGATCACCGAGGCCATCCGACCTTTTCCTGATCCATCCGCGATAGCAGGCAGCACCACCAGTCCGGCTGCACGCAGTTGATCCATCGCCCATGAAATGCTGCTCTGCCCGCCGGAGAAGTTTGGGTTAATCGCTAGGCGCACGTTTCCGTTTGGTGCAGCGAGTGCGGAGTACCAGAACGGTGACACATCAGTGAACAAGTCTGCATTGGCCGTGGCGCTGAGAATCCCTTGTGGCTTGGCTGGCGAAGACATCCAATATGGAATCCAGCCACTCGCCACCCGCACAGGTGCCGGTCCTTCTGCTGAAGCAGGCGCTCCTGGAATGGCAGTGAGAAGTAGCGCGCCGGCAACGGCAACCGCTATGGATCCAACAAATGAACGAGAGAGGAGTCGGGGAAGGCGCACCACTTCATTGTGCGTCATCATGAGCAAATTGCCCAACAACTACTCCCGGGTCGGTGAGTTCGTGAGCAATGTCTCAGCGCAGAACGCGAGCTATCTCTCCGGCTGCTCGAGCGACTCGCGGCCCGGTTTCTTGCTCAGGTAATTCACGCAAAGACACAATTCCCACGCTCGCTTCAAGCCCAGGCACGCCGAGTATTGGCACTGCCAGGCCGTATGCCCCCTGCGGGCCCTCACTGGTTGCAATGACCCAAGCGGGCTCCAATGCCCGTCCAGCAGTGGTCCGGGCCGCCAGAATTGCTCTACCAGCGGCCCCGGCCTCCAGCGGGCCCCGAGCCCCAATCCGAATGCCCACATGCACATCTGACCGAGATGGCTCGACCACCACACTTGCCACGCCCTCACCCCCGTCTGCAACCGTGAGCACCGAAGTTGCTCCAACCGCCTCCGAGAGCAGGCGGAGGGCAGGAACCGCGGCGTCTCGCACCACCGGGGAAACGGCACGACCCATCGCCAAGACACCAAGACCGAGCCGGCATTTGCCATCAGAACTTCGACGCAGGAGCGCATGAGTTTCCAACGTGACCACCAAGCGGTAAATCACTGTTCGACTGACGCCCAGTGCTGACGAGATTTCAGTAACAGTCAGTCCGCCAGGCTCCTCGGCGATGAGCTCGAGCACACGAAGGCCACGGTCGAGGGTCTGTGAAGTCTCTGATGCCACGTCACCACTTAATCATGTGCGGAAGGGAAATGCTACGTGCGCGCCTGGGCGAGGCCCCGTCGAAAATCAACAAGGAGAGTGCATCCAAAAAAACAAGGGGCCCGGCGCAACTGATGCGCCGGGCCCCTTGACCAATCAAGGGTGAATGACTAGACGTTCTTCAAAGAGCGAACACGGAACGCAGCGACGATCTCGTAGATGCCCAAGATGATCAGCCAGATGCCCGCAACGAGTGCAAGCGTGAGGAGTGACAGTCCTGGCCATACGAGGATGACAATGCCGCCAATGAGAATGACGATGCCGAAGAAGATGTTCCAACCGCGGCTGGACGTGGACTCAAATCCGGTGAACAGGGCGGCGAATCCGCGGAACAGGAATGCAATTCCGATGAAGATCGCCAAGATCTCAGCAGCCTGGAACGCGCTGCGCAGCGCGAAGATGCCCAACAGAATCGAGATGATTCCAGTGATGAGGTACAGCGCGCGAGTGCCACCGGTCAGCCCATGTCCGAATCCGCGGACGAGGGAGAAGATACCTGAGACGATGAGCCAGATGGCAAAGAGCACTGCCACCACGATGATCGTGCGGCCTGGCCACACAATCGCTGCAATACCGATGGCAACGCTGATGATTCCGCCAACGAGCAGGATCCACCAACTACGGCCGATAGCGTTCACGATGCTGTCGTCGAAATCATCATTGATCTCGCGCGAATCTACTGCTGACATACCCACCTCCATGGGGAAGCCTGGGGCGGATGACCCCGCGGCTAAGGGACGTGCCTCCTTGGCAGCCACCGCCCCACATGTTAGGCGCGCTGGCGCCTTTTCCTGAGTGGACACGCGGCCTACTAGCCAGTAGGTCCAATCAGCGTGGAGCGTTTATGCGTTTGAGAAACATTTTGGTCTGCTCATGGACCGGCTGATCAAAAAAGGTTGAGGGGTCACCGCTTTCGAGGACAACGCCACCATGCAAGTAGCACACTCTCGAAGACACCTCTCGCGCAAATGCCATTTCATGGGTTGCCATCACGATCGTGAGACCGTCGCGGCTTAGCGCTCGCACCGCATCAAGCACCTCACCAACCAACATTGGATCAAGCGCAGATGTGATTTCATCGAAGAGCATCAGCTCCGGACGCATCGCCAGTGCCCGAACGATTGCCACTCGCTGCGACTGTCCACCCGATAGTCGATCGGGGTACTCACCAGCCTTATCCGCGAGTCCAAATTGCTTGAGCAAGCGCATTCCATCTTCGCGCGCAACTTCCACAGAGTGACCGAGCACTTTCCGTGGGGCCAACATCACGTTGTCGATGACTGACATGTGTGGAAATAGATTGAACGACTGAAACACAATGCCGACTCGCCTGCGCACCTGATCGAGGTTGGTGGAGGGATCAGTTACATCTATCGAACCATCAAGCAAAATTTGACCGGCATCCACGGTTTCCAAACCATTGACGCATCGGAGCAACGTCGATTTTCCGGAACCGCTTGCCCCAATGAGGGTCACAACTTCTGAGGCACCAACGTCGAGGTCGATTCCTCGTAGGACGGGATGCCCGTCGAACGCTTTCCACACACCTCGCACGCTCAACATCGGATCAACCTGCTGCCCCTGGGTCATTACGCCACCGCCCCAGCCCTGCGACGACGCATGGCACGCGCCTGAACCCAGTCAGCAAAGCGGGTCATGGGAATGGTCAGTGCGATAAAGATCAGCGCAGCAGCAACGTAGGGGGTGTAATTGAATGAAAATGATGCATCAATTTGAGCTCTTCGCAGAATTTCTATCGGACCAAGTACGGCTACCAATGCGGTGTCTTTCTGCAGTGAGATGAAGTCATTGAGCAATGGCGGGATCACATTTCGAGTGGCCTGCGGAATGACCACGAATCGATCTGTCTGCCACGAGTTCAGTCCCAGAGATCTCGCCGCCATCCGCTGGCTCGGATGAATTGAGTTGATGCCGGCTCGGAAAACCTCGGCCACATATGCACCATAGGACAGCACGAGGGCTGCCGTTCCCCAAAAAATCGGATCATTGGGGACACCTTCGAGTCCGAGCGCGGGCACCCCAAAACCAAGAAGGAAGATCACCAGGATGGTAGGCACACCACGGAAGACATCAACATAAATCGTGGCAATGACCCGGATGGGCAGAAATATCGGCGCCTTGAGCATTCGAGCCAGCGCGATCAGCAAACCCACGATCAGAATCAGCGGCTCAGCGATCAGAAAAATGCGGATGTTGAGCAAAAACGCTTCGAGGAGTCCTGGGAAGGAATCGGCGAACTGCTCTGGGTCGAAAAAGGTCTCCTGAACGGCGATCCAGCCCGGCGATCGAGCCAATAAGAAGCCAACCACAGCCACAAAACCGATGAGGCTGAGCATTCCCACCAGCGCATCACGCCGAGCCTTGCGTTGACGAAGCGCCCGGCGCTGAGGGTCAACAAAGACCACGTCAGCGCCGGGCGCAGGAGTATTCATCATGTGCTCAGGAGAGCGAACGTCTACTGCTCAGTGAAGTACGGAGCGGTAGTTCCGGCCAACCAAGTGTCTTGAATGGTTTGCAGTTCACCCGATGCAGCCAAGGCGCCCAGGGCCTTATTCACGCAGCCAACGAGCGGGTTGTCCTTCTGGAAGAGCAGACCAAACTGTTCGCCGCCAGCCTCTGCTGGGAACTGACCAACAATTTTGCTGTTCTCAATCTCGACTGCAGTGATGTAGTAGGCGGTGGGCAGGTCGACGACGATTCCATCGATCTGGCCATTTTGCAATGCACTCTTTGCATCGTTCGTGTCGTTATAGACGAAAACGTCGGCCGTCGGCTGCACGTTCTGCTCGATGAACGTCAGGCTCGTTGTGCCAACTTGGGCACCGAGCTTGGCGTCCTTGAGTTCGGTGACCGACGTTGCGCCAGCAATCGGAGAATCAGCAAGAGCAACAACAGCTTGGTTTACCGTGTAGTAACCATCCGAGAAGTCGACAACCTCAGCACGCTCTGGCGTGATCGAAATCTGGTTGATGTCGAAGTCGAAGTTCTTTGCACCCGGTGCGTATGAAGAGTTGAACGGAACAACCTCCCAGGTGACCTCAGCCGGAGTAAAGCCGAGTTGACCGGCAACCGCGTACGCAACCGCACTTTCGAAGCCTTCGCCGTTAGTGGGGTCATCATCGGAGAAGTACGGGGGGTAAGCCGGGGTGTCCGTGCCGATTGTGAGAGCGCCAGGAGTGATGGTGGTGAGGTTCTCTTTGGCGCATTCATCTACTGCGGCTTCGGCGGCAGAAGTCTCTGCGGCGGAAGTCTCTGCGGCGACGCTTTCAGTAGCGGCTGAGGTTTCTTCTGAATCAGAACTGCCACAGGCAGCCAGCACGAGTCCAGCGGCTGCGACAATGGCAACCCGGGCTAGGACTTGAGTTCGGCGGGAAAACAGTGATCGTTGCATTATTCGGTGAACTCCTTGGTGGTGTGTCCCGAGTGAATGTCACCCGGGGTGCAGATCTTCTCAGACCCTTGAGGTGGGGTTACTTGTCCCCGGGCTTGCCGCCTTTGGGTAGCCCAGCGTGAATCTCCTGGCATTGCGGGCACACGGGGAAGTTGGATGGATCACGATTGGGAATCCAAACTTTCCCGCACAGGGCTTTCACCGGCTCACCAGTGACGGCGCTCTCCACGATCTTTCCCTTTTCAACGTAATGGGCAAACCGCTCGTGATCGCCATCCTCATGCGAGAGTGAGGTGCGCTCCTCAAGCAAGGTGCCGCCAGAAATCTCCGGTGAGTCCAATGGGCTGGTCATGCAGGCGATCTTACGTCGTCGTGCATTGTGCAATGCATGACTTCTTGGCATCCCTCAGCAGGGCCCCGCTAGACGATTTCGTTAATACCCCCTAGGGTATATTCATGACAACTGTGAACCTGACAGAAGAGACATTTGCCGAGACCATCAACGGCAGCCCGATCGTCCTCGTGGACTTCTGGGCCGCATGGTGTGGTCCATGTCGCAACTTTGCGCCCGTCTATGAAAAGGCGTCCGAAGAGAATGCCGACATCGTTTTTGCCAAGGTAGACACCGAGGCTGAACAAGGTTTGGCGGGAGCATTCTCCATCACCTCCATCCCGACACTGATGGCCATTCGCGATGGCGTCGTGCTGTACTCACAAGCAGGCGCGCTACCCCAAGAGGCATTAGCAAACCTGATCACCGCGGTGCGCGATGTGAATATGGAAGAAGTCCGATCGGCGATCGTCGCCGACGAAGCCTGACCCACCACAAGTTTGAGCACTTCATCCAAAGGTCCCAAGGTCAACCGATCTCGGGACCTTTGGCCTCTCCCGGGCGCGTTCATCGCACTTATCGTGGCTGGTAAGCAAGACCCCTGTAGAGAGGAAGAGCCGATGCCACAGCAACCACTCGCCCAAGTACCCAGCGATGCAGTGTGGAACTGGCAGGAGGAGGGAGCCTGCCGTACCTATGACCCACTCCTTTTCTTCCACCCGCAAAACGAACGAGGCAGTGCCAGGGCTAAGCGAGACCACCAAGCCAAAATGATCTGCGCAGGATGTCAGGTGCGCCTCGAGTGTGCCGACTACGCAATCAGGGCACGCGAACCTTTCGGAGTATGGGGCGGTCTCACCGAGGAGGAGCGCGACCGGGTCTATGCGCGCTTGAATTCTCGGCACCACCCGCGCGAACGCGGATCAGGCTTACGCGCCGCCGGCCGGGAAATCAATGAGGCAATCTCCCCGAGGGCGCTGGGAATCACCGCTTAGTGGAGGCAGTACCGTGTTGCGATGACTAGCGCTAGCGCCTCATGGCAGCACGCCGATTTCTTGCAGGAATCTGACTTCACCGCGGAACAATTGTCCTATCTCATTACTCTCGCAGGTCAGCTCAAGGTTGAGCGTGCCGCGGGTATAGAGCAGCAACGCCTCGTCGGCCGTAACGTCGTCCTCATTCTGGAGAAGACTTCTACTCGCACCCGAATCTCCTTCGAAGTGGCATGTCGAGATCAGGGCGCCGGCATCACGGTCCTTGATCCAGCATCGAGTCAGATTGGTCACAAAGAATCAGCGGCAGATAGCGCGCGGGTACTCGCCTCGGCCTTCGATGCGATTGCTTATCGCGGGGCTCGGCAATCTGTCGTTGAGGAACTTGCTGAATATTCCACGGTGCCGGTATATAACGCGCTTACGGATAAGTGGCACCCCACTCAGATGCTCGCGGATTTCATGACAATGGGTGAGCATGCCGGTGACGAGCGCATTTCGTACGCATACGTGGGCGATGCGCGGAGCAACATGGGCAACTCAATAT
Source organism: uncultured Actinomycetes bacterium (assembly GCA_903918595.1). Lineage (GTDB taxonomy): Bacteria > Actinomycetota > Actinomycetes > S36-B12 > S36-B12 > CAIXFB01. The sequence continues at coordinate 6,194 of CAIXFB010000094.1, read as the reverse complement.
TGATGATGGGCGCAATCATGGGCTCTGACGTACGCATAGTGGCACCGCAAGTGCTGTGGCCAAGTCAAGAGATTCGCGACGCCGCAGCGCTGCGTGCTGCCGAATCGGGTGCCACGATCACCATCACAGATGATCCGAGTGTGGGGCTGCCGGGTGCACGTTTTGTGCATACCGATGTGTGGGTCTCCATGGGCGAACCCGCCGACGTCTGGGCAACACGCATTGAGCAACTCACGCCCTACCGCGTCGATGCGCAGTTCCTCAAACTGACCGGGCGCCCAGATGTTCGGTTCATGCACTGCTTGCCGGCCTATCACGACACCAAGACCAAAATCGGTCAACTCGTTGCCGAAAAATTTGGACTCACCGATGGCGTTGAAGTCACCCATGAGGTGTTCGAGTCACCGGCCAGCATCGTGTTCGAGCAAGCAGAGAACCGCATGCATACCATCAAGGCGTTGATGGTGGCGACGATCTCTTAGGTTGGCGTAGAAAAGCGAATGAGCATTATTCCGCGAGTCGGGCCCGCAACGCTGCCAACTGATCGGCCATCGCTGCTGGCAACCGGTCACCGAACTGTGCAAAGTATTCAGCGATCATGTCGGTTTCATAGCCCCACGAATCCGCATCAATTTCGAAGAGCCCCTCGATGGCGCCATCAGCAAGCTCAATCCCATCGAGTTGCAGGTCACCAGCAACTGGAATGCGGCCAAGCGGGGTGTCGACCGCGTCCACTTCGCCAGCTACCCGGCGAGACACCCATTCCAGTACTCGTGAGTTCTCACCAAATCCGGGCCAGAGGAACGAACCGCCTGCACCACGCCGGAACCAGTTGACCGAGAAGATCTTGGGCAACGCATCGGTGGTGGTGGCGTCGGCCATTTCGAGCCAATGACCCCAATAATCGGCCATGTTGTAACCGGTGAACGGCAGCATCGCGAACGGATCGCGTCGCAATTCACCCACGGTGCCTTCTTGGGCTGCCGTCTTCTCACTCGACAACGTGGCACCCATGAAAACACCGTGCGCCCAGTCATATGACTCAACAACAAGCGGCACATTGGTGGCGCGTCGACCGCCGACCAGGATCGCATCGATCGGCACACCGGCCGGATCTTGCCAATTATCAGCAATGGAGGGGCACTGATCAGCAGGGAATGCGAAACGTGAGTTCGGGTGGCTGGACAACTCGTCCGAGGAGGGAGTCCAATCGTTGCCACGCCAGTCGATCAGGTGGCTCGGTGCCTCGGGGGTGAGGCCCTCCCACCAGATATCGCCATCATCGGTGAGCGCAACATTGGTGTAGATGGTGTTTGCTGCCAACGATCGGATCGCATTGGCGTTGGTGTCTATGCCGGTTCCAGGAGCAACACCAAAGATGCCGGCCTCCGGGTTGAGGGCGTAGAGACGACCGTCTTTACCAAAGCGCATCCAGGCGATGTCATCGCCAAGGGTTTCAACTTTCCAGCCGGGCAATGTTGGCTCGAGCATGGCCAGGTTGGTTTTGCCGCACGCTGATGGGAAAGCGCCAGTCACGTAGTGGGCGCGACCCTCTGGTGAAGTCAGCTTGAGAATGAGCATGTGTTCAGCAAGCCAGCCTTCATCGCGGCCCATAACCGATGCGATGCGCAGCGCGTAGCACTTCTTTCCAAGGAGTGCATTGCCACCGTAACCCGAGCCGTACGACCAGATTTCACGGTCTTCGGGAAACTGCACGATGTATTTAGTCTCATTGCACGGCCAAGCAACGTCGTCTCGATGATTGCCATCTGCATCAATAAGCGGGTAGCCAACAGTGTGGATCGCTGGAACAAAATCGCCGTCTACGCCGATTGCATCAAGTGCTGCTTTACCCATCCGGGTCATCACGCGCATCGAGGCCACCACGTATGGGGAGTCGGTGAGTTCAACTCCGAGCTGGGAAATGTGGGAACCGAGGGGTCCCATTGAAAACGGCACGACGTACATCGTGCGCCCACGCATGCTGCCATCGAACAGTCCGCGCAGGGTGCTGCGCATCTGGGTGGGGTCCATCCAGTTGTTGGTGGGACCAGCATCGGATTCGGCCACCGAACAAATGAAGGTGCGGTCTTCGACGCGGGCAACATCACCGGGATGTGAGCGAGCGAGGAAAGAGTTGGGTCGCAATTCCTCATTCAGTCGAATGAGCGTGCCTGAGGCCACCATCTCCTGGGTCATCCGGTTCCACTCATCCATGGACCCGTCGCACCACACGATTTTGTCGGGCTTGGCCAACTCAGCGATTTCTTCGACCCACGCCAGCAGACGGGGATTGGTTGTGGGGGCATTCACGATGGTGCTGGTCGTCATGACATCACTCCGTTGTGACGTTGGACTGCGATTGAATGCAGCGGCCGAAGGTGCGAACTGATTGCCCCACAATGCTGGTTGAGCGGCCCGGAACCAAACCGAAAACAGCGTGTAAACGTTCTCTTGTGATCAACCACACAGCGGCCATGCGACGTGGGTCACATGGATGGGCGTGGAGGGGTGGAACTGGCGAATTGCTCGCTTGCGTTAGCAGAGTTAATGGCGTTACGCATGATGCGTGCGAATGCTCGTGCTCCTTGGGGTCTGAGGTGAATTCCATCCGCGTAGAGCCACTGCGGATTCTTTGTGGCGGCCCAATTCCAATCAACAATTCGTACCCGTTCGGGGCCAAACCCACTGGCGCACTTGCGCAGCATCACGTTGTTGGTGCCCTCATAGGTTCGGGGAACCTTGATCGTGACGAGGAAAACCCGACGTTGTGGGCCGGCTGTACGCACTAGCTCCCGACACATGGCCTTGGAATAAGTGCCGTTGGAGCCAAGGTGAACGACCACATTCCGAGGCAGTTTGGCACCCTGTTTGCGCAAAAGCCCTGGGCCGGTTGCCGCCTGCCGGCTCACAGCGGCATCGACCACGTTGAAGCCCCTGCGCTGCAATTCATATTTTGCGCCGAGCATCACACTGTCACCGATCGCGATTGCATCGATCTTGGGAGCAGCCTGAACCGGGACCGCAATAAGTGCGCTGAGGGCGAGCCCCACTACCGAGCTGAGCACCAGCAAAGCCTTCACTGGCTTAGGACGCATCCTGACTCCCAGTCGTTCCTCGGGCTATCCGCGCGACAATATCTTCAATGATCTGGGCCGAGGTGCCGATATTGACTCGAATGTGCCCCTCGCCGCCAGCACCGAACATGGGCCCGGAGTTCACCGCAACCCGACCAACCTCGAGTAAAGGCAAGGCCGGGTCGTCACCGAGTCCATAGGCGCTCACATCAACCCACGCCAGATACGAGGCATCTGGCGGTCGGTAGGTGGCTGCTGGCAACTCCGCGATCAGTCTTTCACCGAACAGATACCGATTTCGATCGAGAAGATCGAGCATTTCTATCCGCCACGCCTCGCCGTGCTCGAACGCGGCGATCGCAGCGATCACCCCTAGGTGCCCGGCTCCGTACTGCGTCTCCAATGGAATTGATGCAAAGAGTTCCTCAGCCACCATCGGGCTAGCAATCAACTGGGCACATTTCAAACCGGCGACATTCCACGCCTTCGATGCCGACACCACACTCACAGCGCGAGCATCATCTCCGGCAACTTGTAGGTACGGCGTGTGCGTTGACCCTGCCAAGGTGAGTGGAGCGTGAATTTCGTCGGCAATCACAAATACCCCGTGCGCTGCAGCACTTCGCGCTATCGCAGCCAGTTCGTGTGCGGTGGGAACAGATCCCACCGGGTTATGCGGACTGCATAACACATACGCAGTGACTTCAGGTCGAGCAAAGGCTGCATCGAGGGCAGCCAGGTCCCAGCCATATCGACCCTGCTCATCAGGGACGAGGGGAACGTCGTACATGTTCCGGCCTGCAACATCGCGCACAGTTGAATAGAAAGGTGGATACACAGGTGAGTTAATCACCACGAAATCAGCTGGTCGGGTACAAAACCGCAGGGTGGTCGCAATGCCAGTCATGACATCAGCGAGCACCATCATGTGCGCCGGATCCGGCGACCAGTTCCATTCCACAGAACAGAAACCCGCTAGCGCCTCAGGCAGTCGGCCGATTGAGCGATAGCCGGTATCTGATCGGGCAATCGCTGAGGAGAGTGCTTGCGCGATCGGCGGGGCAAGTGAGAAGTCCATTTCCGCAACCCAAGCCGGCAGCACATCTTCCGGGAAGGAGGTCCACTTAGCGCTGGTGCGGGTACGCAGCTGCGCGAGGTCTACTTCAATACCCGAATGCTCGTTCATCGACGTAACCGTAATGAGTTCATCACTACGAATACGGATGAAAACGCCATCGCAGCACCAGCCAACATCGGATTCATCAAACCAGCAGCCGCCAACGGGATCATCGCCACGTTGTAGGCGAAGGCCCAGAACAGGTTTCCCTTGATGATGCGCAGGGTGCGCTGCGAGATCAGCAGGCTAGACACCACGCTGCGAAGATCGCCGGTGACGATCGTGATGTCACTCGCCTCGATCGCCACATCAGTGCCAGTTCCCATCGCGATGCCCAGATCGGCCTGCGCCAACGCTGCGGCATCGTTAACGCCATCACCAGCCATACCTACCTGCCGACCAGTCGCCTGCAACTGTTGGACTGCATCGACTTTCCCTTGCGGAGTGACCTCGGCAAAAACTTGCGTGATACCCACCTTGGCAGCAACTCGATTGGCTACCTCAAGGTTGTCTCCCGTCACCAATATCGACTCAATACCCATGCCGATGAGGGCGGCAATCGCTTCAGCACTGGTGCCCTTGATCGCGTCGGACAAAGCGATGATTCCAAGAAGTTGACCTGCCGAAGCAACTGCCACGACGGTGCTGTCCGCGGCCTGCGCTTGCTCTATCGCTGTGGTTTCTTCAGGACTTACGACGACGCCTCGCTGGTCGATGAGCCACACCGGCCGGCCGATCTCTAACACTCGATCATCGACGGTGCCCTCGACACCCCAGCCGCCGTGGGCACGAAACTCCGTAACCTGCGGCACAGTCATGCCTGCATCGATTGCGGCCAACACCACGGCAACACCGATCGGATGTTCAGATCCGGCTTCAACTCCAGCAGAAAGACGCAGTAGCCCGTCGCGGTCACAGTCTCGGAAGGGCACCACGTCGGTCACACTGAGCCGACCCGTAGTTATCGTTCCGGTTTTATCGAAAATCATCGTGTCCACTTGACGCGTCGACTCCAAAACTTGCGGCCCCTTGATGATGATGCCCATGCGAGCTGCGCGACCGGTTCCTACGAGAAGCGCAGTCGGTGTGGCCAGACCGAGTGCGCAGGGGCAGGCGATGATCAACACCGAAACAGCTGCAGTGAAAGCGAAATTGGCACTAGCGCCGGCGAGCAGCCATCCACCGAGTGTTGCGAGGGCGATGACCAAAACAATGGGAACAAAGATCGCTGAGACCCGATCAGCCAAGCGCTGCACGGGAGCTTTGCCGCTTTGCGCTGCCGCCACCAACCGAGCCATCTGTGCAAGTTGGGTATCTGCACCAATCCGCGTGGCTTCGACGGTAATCAACCCGTCAACGTTGACCGTTGCCCCAGTGACGAGTTCGCCCGGTTGCACTTGCACGGGCATCGACTCACCAGTGATCAAGCTGGCATCAACGCTCGACATGCCGTGGCGGATAACGCCATCCGTAGCGATCTTCTCCCCCGGGCGAACAACAAACTCCATACCGACGTCTAATTCGGAGATAGGAACTCGGGTCTCAACACCATCTCGAATGATGGTTACCTCTTTTGCACCCTGACTCATCAAAGTACGGAGCGCATCACCTGAAGCTACTTTTGCCCGACCTTCGAGATAGCGACCGAGCAACAGGAAAACGATCACTCCGGCAGAAACCTCGAAGTAGATCTGCGCCTCACCCATGTCCTGCATGGGCAGCAGATGAAAGGCCATCCGCATGTCCGGATCACCGGCGCCGCCCCAGATCAACGCATACAGCGACCACGCATAAGCAGCCGTCACACCCATGGAAACGAGCGTGTCCATGGTGGAGGTTCCGTGCCGAAGGTTGACGAGTGCAGCGCGGTGGAAAGGCCATCCGCCCCACCACACCACTGGCGTCGCCAAGACCAAACTCACCCATTGCCAGTAGGGGAATTGCAGCGCCGGCACCATGGCCATCGCGATGACCGGGATTGCGAGGGCCGCTGACCAGAT
>CAIXFB010000093.1 GCA_903918595.1 uncultured Actinomycetes bacterium | reverse complement strand
TTGGCTAGTTCATCATCACTTGGATCAGTCGACGTCGCCACGACGATCGCGTCGATCGACTTGGCTCGCTTGATGCGCTCGAGCTGGCGCAGGATCATCGGCTCACCCTCGAGCGCGAGGAGTACTTTGCCGGGCAAGCGGTTGCTGGTGGTGCGGGCCTGAAGGATGGCGAGGGTGGTCATGACCGCGCCACCTCACTCAGCACGGCGAGCAACTCCTGGGCGTAATGCTCGGGGGATTTGGCCTCTACATAAGCGCTGCGCTGGGCTTCCACCCAGGCCGGATCATGAGGGTTCTTGATCCGATGCTCAACGGCTTCAGCAACCATGACCGGGCTCACCTCGTCCGGCAGCCGATCGATGTAATCAGGGGTATCCACGTCAACGGCAAGGCCGTTGCTCGCGATAGCGGTGGTGCCAAAGGCGGCCAGATCAGAGAGCGGGCCACTCACACCCAGCAGTGGGCTGATCCGTAGTTGCAGACCAATGTCAGTGGCGAGCAAGTAATCGCAGAACTGCTCATCGGAGAGGAAACCGGTGATCTCGAAACCGGCGATGCCGGCCTTGGCCGCCCGCTCGGTGAGTTCACGCGCCTGCTGCTCGCTGGCGCTGCCTGCCAGGTGAAGATGCACGGTGTGACCCCACTGGGACAGCCAAGCGGCAGCCTCAACAACGACGTCGGTCATCTTTGTTCGTACGTCTACATAACCGAACGAGGTGAGATGAATCGCATTCGGATCAAAGCCGAGCCGTTCGCGCGCTTCAGTTCGCATGGCTGCGCTAACCGGGCCGTGGGGGGCGCGCTGATTCGCGAATGGCAGTAAGTAAGGAGCTACCCCGGTCTCAGCGTGAATCCGCGGTGCTGAACTTGATGAGTGCAGCACCAGCGCCTTCGAACGATTAGCGATTTCCCAGAAGCCTGCATTCTGGAGAAGTCGCATGTCATCGATTTGATCGTCCAGACTCGGCTTCATCGAACGCTGCCCCGTATTCGTAGTGAGCATCACCTGCTCTACGCCACCGCGGCCGCGAAGGGCGAGGTAGTACTCGACCATACGGGTGTCGTGGGCAACAACAACGGTATCTACGACTTTGGTGAGCTCGTCGAATACCCGGTGATAGTGACTGTTGCCCATCACGCTGATCACTACATCGAACTCATCAGCTTGGCCGGGGTCTGTGAGCAGTTCATCGACGTTGCGGAATGTAATTCCTGACTCATCATGTTCGTGATCGATGTTGGTTGCACCACTCGTGGTGAACACCGTGACTTCAGCAATCTTTGCGAGCTCACGGGTTGTGGTGGTGGAGAAATCAGCAACGCCCGTGCGTTGCGGGGCCCAAGGAGTTGCGATCGCAATCTTGAGCAGACGTCCACCAACATGACCACTTTGTCCGGGCGGGACCACATCGGCTGATTTGACGTTGTCTGTGACTTTTTTGCCCACAACAACTTCAAGGCTCGCGTGGCGATGGGCGCCTAGTTTGCGCAGTTGGCGCTCTCTCGTGCTCGCCTTGCCACGATGCTTGCTGATTGCCTTTGCGAGAGCTTTGGGATTCTTGGGATCAGCCAAAAATGACCCATTACCAAGGAGTTCTCGATGTGCGGGAATATCGGAGGCAACAACCGGAGCACCCTCACGGATCGCCTCAATCACTGGAAGCGAGAGGCCCTCATCAAAGGATGCGACCACCACCAGGCTCGCGCTCTCCAACAGTTCGTGCATTTCATCGTCGCTCAACCGTGCCGCATTGACCGCTTCTCCGGGGCGCATCGCAGCTGCAATGGACCAGTGGTGCACACGATCGTTTTGACCAGCCATGCCGAGCACCACCACATCGCGGGTTTCCTGATGCGAGGTTGCAGCACCGATCGCGGCTAGTGCTCCGAAGGTGTTCTTACGCGGTTCATCACCGGTCATCACAACAATTGGGCCGGAGGTATCGTCGTTCTTGTTTTCATTTAATCTGCTGTTGCTGCTTAGCAGTGCATCTTTTGGCAACACATCGCGTGGCCACGCAACAACTGATTCAAATGCCTGCGGGCCATTGGTGGTGCGACCAAGAAGCGTTGCAAGTTCACGTTTGGCGAGGTGTGAAATGCACACATAATCGCCATAAAGCTTCAGGGCATCGAGGTTTGCTGCGTACTCGGTGCGCGCAGCCATATGCCGTAAGTAGATGGTCGGGTAGTGCATCGGAATGAAGTCGAACACCACCGCAAGGGTGTAAGCGTTGCTATGCAAGATCGGGATGATCGGATCGGCACTGTGGGTCATTGGTGAGGGTTCGATGAAGACGCTGTACCGCGAAACTGAGGCCTCATCAATGCGCGTGATCAACTCGCACTCCCCCACCAACTCAGGGGGCAGAGTGTTCAAGCCTTTATCGATCAACAAAGTGATGCGCTCGTCTTCGTGGGTTTCCTTCAGCCCATTGAGCGCAGCCAGTGCAAAGCGACCGATTCCACGAGTGCCGAAGGCGGGACTTTGCAGGGCACGAGCGTCAAAGAGGATTCGGTGACCGCCAGCCCAGGTGGGGTTGATCGGCGAGTTGGCAATCCGGATCCGGGTGCGCAGTGCTGCCCGCGTACGACCAACTTCATCGTCGTGGTTGTCCATCCGGGCATCGAGATCCTCATCGGAATCGAACAGGTTGGCAGCAAGCCACTCCCTGGCCACCTGTTCATCCGATGCGTTGAATCCGCGAAGGTTAAAGCCGCGCTCAGGCAGCGGTGGCCGGCGCTCCTCGGTGATCCAGGTGACCCGATCCTCGGGGGGATTGCCCAGATAGGCCGGATCGGTGAGGTGGCCGAGGTTGATCGTGACGTGTTTTAGGTGCCGGTGGCGGATCAGGGCCCGATAGAGCGGGCCGGGGAGGGAATTACGCGCCTGGCGGGCCTTGTGGACCACCTTTTTGCCCGCCTTGGCCATTTTCCGGCTGGCTGTGAAGGTGCGACTGCCCTCCACCTGAATCAGTGCGCTGCGCAGTTCGTGGATCTGCTTCTCATACTCCGCGGTGGGCACCTCGGCCTTGACGTCATTGAGGATCAGCTCGCGCTGCCAGGCTCGGCGGATGGCGGCGCGATCCGCGCGCTGCTGTGCGTCGGCGTGATCGACGACGACCCATCCGTGCTCGCCTGCATCGACGGCGTTGAAGGGGATCGCGACCGCATCTGCGAGATCGGCATGCTCGTCGGCGACGTACCAGCGATTGACGCCGTCGAAGGCGACGAATCGATAGCCGCTGCCGGTGATGCGGTGCTCCCAGTCGGAGTGGCTGGGTGTCGTCGTACCGGGGAACACTGCCTCGACGCAGAGC
>CAIXFB010000092.1 GCA_903918595.1 uncultured Actinomycetes bacterium | reverse complement strand
TAGAGGCCGTTGTGCAGGTCGGCGATGAAGATGAACAACCAGGGATTACTGCTGCACGAGATGTCGGTGGTGCAGGCGTGCTGGTGCTCCTATGTAACGCCGATGGCTCATTGCGAACTAGTGTCACAACATGACTGAGTACCGAAGTGGTTTTGCCTCCATTGTTGGCCGACCTAACGCTGGCAAATCAACGCTGGTCAATGCGATGGTGGGTGCCAAGGTTGCGATCACCTCAGATCGCCCGCAAACCACTCGGCGCATCATCCGTGGCATCGTCACCACTCCAGAAGGCCAGTTGATTTTGGTCGACACTCCTGGACTGCACCGGCCGCGCACACTGCTTGGCGAGCGGCTCAATGACCAGGTCCACGAGGCGCTGGCGAGTGTCGACGTGATCGGGTTCTGCATGCCGGCTGATCAAGAAGTTGGCGCCGGAGATCGCTTCATTGCGACGGCGTTGGCCGCACTCGGCCGCACTCCGGTTATCGCGCTCGTCACAAAAACCGACACCGTGAGCCGTGAAGTGGTTGCTGAACGGCTTACTGAAGTTGTTGCACTTGGTGAAGAAGTTGGTCTGCAGTGGAAAGAGATCGTGCCGCTTTCGTCGGTGAGCCGGCACAACATAGAGACCGTCACGGAGTTGCTCATCGCTGCATTGCCTATTGGTCCAAAGCTGTACCCGGACGACGACATCAGCGACCAAGAACTTGAGATCACGGTTGCCGAACTCATCCGCGAAGCTGCACTTGATGGAGTGCAAGAAGAGTTGCCACACTCCATCGCTGTGGTTGTCGAGGAAATCAAGGCGCGTGAGGACCGACCGGCGGACCGGCCGTTGACCGATGTGCGGGCGGAGATTTACGTCGAACGGCCAACCCAAAAGGCCATCGTGATCGGTGCGAAAGGTTCCCGGCTCAAGACCGTGGGTACCCGGGCGCGCAAGGAAATTGAAGTTCTGTTGGGCACCCCAATTTTCCTCGACCTGCATGTGCGGGTAGCCAAGGATTGGCAGAAAGATCCCAAGCAGTTACGTCGTTTGGGTTTTTAGCAGCACTACATGCGTTTATCAATATCCGGGTGCACGGTGTACCGCTTGGTGTAGGCCTCCATCACTGCGATGATGATTGCGGCCAGTGGAATGCCAATAATCGCACCGATCGGCCCAAAGAGAGCTGCGCCGATGAAGACCGACGCCAATGCCACACCTGAGTTGATGTCCATGGTTGCAGTTGAGATCCGTGGGGTGAATACATAATTCTCGATCTGCTGGTAGATCGTCGCGAAGAGAATGATCCAGATGATGTCGAGGGGATCAGAGAATGCGGCAAACAGGGCCGGAAGTGCAACGCCAATGTAGGTACCAATGGTGGGGATGAACTGGCTGACCACACCGGCGAAGATGCCCATCGGTAACCAGTAGGGGATATCGATGAACCAGAAGAAGCCCACATGAGCAATCGCCGAGAGGGTTGCGAGCGCGATCTTGGAGATAACGAACCCGCCGGCCTTCTGAACTGAGATATCCCAGACGTTGAGGAAGATCACCTGGCGTTCGGGGCGCAGTAGTGAGGCGAGGAAACGTTTAATGCGCGGTGCATCGGCAGAGAAGTAGAACGAAAACACCAAAATCGTCACAAGGCTAAACACTGCTCCGACCACGCTGGCGAAAAGGCCAAGCACGCCACCTGCCAGCGATGAGGCGATCGCGGTCACCTGTTCAGTGGTGAGGCTCAGATTCTCGGTGATCTCGGTGGGATTGATTCCAGCCTCGAATGTGCCGTTCACCCATTCAACGATGTCGAGGACCAACGTGGGCAAGGCAATCACCAACCCCGCCACTTGCTGGGCAAGTGCACCGCCAAAGAGCAGGAGAAACCCAGCAACGAGCGCTATGCCGCCGGTTGCAACCAGCGCGGTAGCGAATCCTCGACGCAGTCCACGCCGAGCGAGTCCGGAGACCAACGGATCGAAGGAAATGGCGAGAAGCCAAGCGAGCAGCAGGTTGAACAAGAAGCCACGGAGTTGGTTGGCCGACCACAGCAGCCCGGCTGCGATGACCAATGCAGTGACAACAGTGAAAATCGTTCGCCGGAGCAGGCGGGGCTCAAAAGCAACCCACTGAACCGCACGTTCCGGTTGCCGAATCGGAGTGGGATCCGGCGTCGGTTCAGTGATGTGGGTCTCATCGACGTTCTCGTCCGCGCCCATTCATCGCCTTCCTGGCCGTTGATCGTCCACAGGCAGCGCGCCGCGACGTAACAATCGGCAAGATGTAGTCAGAATGTAGCGTGCCTGCCTATCGCGATGAGGGAATTGTGCTGCGCACCCACAAGTTGGGTGAAGCCGATCGCATCATCACCCTGCTCACAAGGCGCCATGGGCGGGTGCGGGCTGTAGCTCGTGGGGTTCGTAAGACCAGCAGCCGCATTGGTGCCCGACTCGAGCCTTTCTCGCACGTCGATATCCAGCTCTATGAGGGCAGGTCCCTCGACAGCGTGACCCAGGTGGAATCAATCGAGGCGCTGGGCGCCGATCTGAGTTCGGATTATGCGCGTTGGACCTGCGGAACGGCCATGCTGGAGACCGCCGAGCGGCTCACCCCGGAGGAGCGCGAGCCCTCCGTTCAGCAATACGCGCTGTTGGTGTCCGGACTGCGTTCACTGGGGCAGGGCGAGCACGACCCAGGTTTGATTCTCGATGCCTACCTTCTGCGTTCGCTCTCTGTTGCAGGTTGGTCGCCATCTTTTGATGAGTGTGCCCGGTGTGGTGCGTCCGGTCCGCATACGGCTTTTAACGTGCAGGCCGGCGGGATGATGTGCTCGAATTGTCGGCCGCCTGGTTCAGCAAACCCATCTGCTGTGACC
>CAIXFB010000091.1 GCA_903918595.1 uncultured Actinomycetes bacterium | reverse complement strand
GGTCGCAACCTTGGTGATCGCAGAAAGTTCAACGCCCGGCCGGGCCATCAGCGCGAACTGGACCGGCAACACAACCTCGTCGGTGATCACCAGGCGTTTGCCGCTGGCGAGTTCATCGAGGGTGACAGAAACAGATCCTTCAACAGAGTTCTCGATCGGCACGAGTGCAGCCTGAACTGATCCCGCGCGGACAGCATCAAGGGCGGCTTGCACGGAAACAGCAGGCACCAACGAAGGATCGTCGGCGGAAAGTGAAGCAATCTCCGGAAGCGTGCGCAGGGCAGCTTCAGCGAAGGAACCGCGCGGGCCGAGGTAGGCGATGCTGCGTGTTCCCATCAGGAATCCCCTCCTCGCGCGGTCTTGACCGCCTGTTGCTCCTCTGGTGAGAGATCAATATCGCTCACCCCAGCGCTCAAGCCTTTCAGATATGTGCGTGTTTCGGCGCGTCCGTGGATGCTCGTGATCACGAGTCCGTCGCCATTGTCATCAAGAACGGCTGCCGAGAAGGAATAACGGCCGCCCATGTCCCCAAAAGCGTCGTAGCGAAGAACTGACACATGCCGTAGCGCAAGGGTGAGATCCGAGCGGATCTGCCGCTGGTCCATATCGAGCCGGGCGAAGGCATCAGAGAGATCGGCCATGTCTTCGCGCGTGCGGGCAACCGCGTCGATGTAGTTTTCCCGGCCTTCAACAACTTCAAGCAGCGCGTAGGAACGGTGCATCCGGGCGAGTTTGGCCAGCGCGACTGCCGCCAGAACCACCCCAACAACGCCCACCGCGAGGCCAACGAGGGCCACGATCACGGCTGATTGGGCGTCTACGTTCACCCTCGGAAGCCTAGTCACCATGCGCAGGGCAGCACCTCGCCCATCGCATGGGAGCATTTGCCCATGGTGGACTTCGGCAGACTCGACATCGATCTTGTGCCGCGAAGCCTTGCTCTGTTGCTGGGGTTGTTCCTTTTCATTCTCACCATCACCAGCCTGCTGCGCACCGTGGTGATGCCTCGCAACCTCGAATCCAGTGTGAACGATCTCGTCACCTTCAGTGTGATCGCACCGCTTCGCGCTATTGCTCGCACGCGAAGCACCTTCATGGGCAGTGATTCGGTTCTTGCCTGGATGGGCCCGCTTGTCATTGTTGTTCAGCTCATTGTGTGGCTCCTGCTCTTCTTTGTTTCATATGGCCTGTGGATCTACGGCATCGGCGGTGGTGGCGATCTGGGTGCTGCGTTACGTCAATCCGGATCAAGTTTGTTCACCCTCGGTTTTGTGCAAGGTAGCGATGCGGAAATAACGGTCATCGACTTCTTCGCTGCAGCAACCGGCCCAATTGTGATTGCCCTGCTGATCGGCTTCTTGCCAACGATCTACTCGTCCTATATTCAGCGTGAAAAAGACGTAGCGATGCTTGGCATCGCTGGTGGAGATCCGGCTTGGGGTCCGGAGTTGATTTCGCGGATCTACCTCACAAAGCAACCCGAGTCATTGGAACGGACTTTCTTTGAGTGGCGCTCGTGGGCAACACATGTGCGTCTCACCCATGTCACATATCCGGTATTGCTGTTGATGCGCTCAGGAAATCCCAACCGCAGTTGGGTTATCTCCCTGCTCGCGGTTCTCGATGCAGCTTCTCTTCAACTCGCTCTGACCAAAACGCTGCCGCGCCATAACGCAGTCTCGATACTGCTGCACGGGTCCCAGGCACTTGAGGTCATCTTTGTCATGACGCAGCGACGCACCCAATTCCGTCGCCGAATTCCTTTTGTTGGCCATTTCTTTCCGCACACTCGCGCCGCCGATGGCCACATCACGAAAGCGCCCGGAATCGAGCCGGGTGAAATAGCAGTGGAGATGGCGGCAACGATTGATGCCGTGACCGGTCTACCAACGGAGGCCGTGGATCGCCTTCGCGCCGGTGAGGCTGTGCCGATCTCTTTGACCCGGGATGAATTTGATCATGGGGTCGAGGTGCTGAGGAAGTCTGGATACCCGATCGAAAATGATCTTGACGAAGCCTGGGAGCAGTTCGCAATAGCCCGAGCTCGCTATGAATTCACCGCGTACAACCTCGCCCGCAGGCTCGAGGTAATTCCAAGTCCGTGGGGCGGCCCCCGCACGCATGTCTTCCCGGTTATTTGGCCCACTCTCGCAACGGAATTCTTGAAGAACGACGACGCATGATCGACCCTGGACTCAGCGCCACAGTGTTTGCTTTGATTTTGCCAGCCGAACTGCCCGATAAAACGTTCATCGCAACTCTCGTTCTGGCCACACGCTTTTCCAGATGGCAGGTGTGGCTCGGTGTTGCAGCAGCCTTTGCCGTGCAAACCACGATTGCCGTAACTGCAGGCGGGCTTCTTTCCCTGGCTCCCGAGCGCTTGGTGCTCGGCATCACGTTCACCCTTTTCGCAGTCGGTGCTTTCATCATGGCAAAGGGCGGCCTGCAAAGTAGGGCGTCATTCTTAGCAAAGGAGAAGGAAGAGGAGGAAGAGGTTCAGAGCAACGCGACTCTGGTGGAAGCTCCTCGCCAGGCGACGTTCGCCAAGGTCTTCGCCACGAGTTTTCTCATTCTCTTCGCTGCTGAATGGGGCGACCTCTCGCAGATTCTCACTGCCGGTATGGCTGCACGCACTGGCGAGCCGGCCAGTGTGTTTGTTGGCACTTGGCTTGCCCTGATTACTGTTGCTGCAGTCGCAGTGCTGCTCGGCAAGTGGTTGGAAGCCCGAGTTCCGATCTGGCGCATCAGGTTGATCTCCGCCGTGGTGCTGACCGGGTTAGCCGTGTGGACGGTGCTGGAGTTTGTGCAGGCGTAACTACCGCAGCGTGACCTGACGGTTCGTCAAACCTGCACGAGCGCGGCGCTCGGGGTCTGTCATGGGGGTTGTCACAGCCAGCGCTTCGGCCAACCGCTCACCAAATGCCGCGGCCGGCTCTTCTAGTGCTGCAGCGCCAAAACCGAGCGGCAAATCCCATACCGGAACCACGAGCCCTTGTGCGCGGAACATTCCAACCAGGCGAGTGTCCGTGCCCAAGTTGGAGCTCGAGGCCGCATGCAAACGCGCGAGCGCGGTGACCAGTGCATCCTCTTCGAACGGCATGATCCAACGCAGATGCTCTTTCTCACCCATCTGGGTCCAGTAGGCGGCCTCCACCGAGTTCAGTTTCGATGTGGGGTGCGCGTATTCCTTTGCGCGATCCAGTGATGCCTTCACATCGGGTGCTAGTTCGGCTTCGGAATCTTCAATCCAGAACCCGAAATCGTCGAACACTGAGATGGTAAGTGGGTCGGCAGTGTCGACAACATCTTGCAGGCGCGGGGAGTCGGCACCCATCCGGCCGATGGATACCGGCTGGCCGGGCTCGGCTTCAAGCGCTGCGAGCAGTGCACCGGCAACATCGCGCGATGCATCAGCGGAGCCCACGTTGACCTGCAGGCCGAGCAACACGCTGCCGTCGGTGCGCACGAGTGCCGGATACGCCAATGGCAGGACGGTAGCGAGGGTCACCGTGCGGCCGGTGTGCTTGGCGGCAACGCCGTTGGCCGAGATGGTAAGCGTGGTGGTGGCGGAAGGTACGAGCTCGCGCATTGCGACGATGTCGCACTCGGATGCGAAGCCTTCGAAGGGGCGGGCGGTAACAGACGTTGGGCGAGCAGCCTCTTTGCCATGGCAGGCCTTGTAGCGCCGGCCCGAACCGCAGGGGCAGGGCTCGCGCATGCTGACGACGGCAACGTCACCGGTGGTCTGCGCTGCTTCGGTGGCTACTGGACGCTTGCTCTTCTTTCCCATGGGGTGAGAACTTACCGAGCGGTGATGCGCGCCTTCACCGCGCCCGGCCGGTTGGTGATGATGGCATCCACCCCGAGCTCGAGGCATAGGTCAACGTCGTCGTTCTCATCAACGGTCCAGACATGCACTTCGTGGCCGTTCTCGTGCACGCGTCGAACAATTTCCGGGTGCGAGCGAAGGACCTCAATCGAGGGGCCGAGCACCGAAGTGCCCTTGGGGAGTGACCCGGACTTGACCCACGGCCAGAGCCGATCCACCAAGTAGACCGAAGGAACCTCGGGCAAAAGTTTTGGAATGCGTCGAACAGCAAAGTAACTGAACGACATCACGCGCACGCGCATCGCAAGCTGGGACGCTGTCCCCTGCACTTCGGAATCTCGCGCGGGTTCACCTAGGCCAAACTTGCGCAATGTTGCCGCGAGCTCCCGCTCCACATATCCCCGATACCGCGTGGGGTGTTTCGTCTCGATCGAGAATTGCACAGTTGATGAGACTGCGGTGAGATCGGATAGAAATCGATCGAGGGTGAGAACACGCGCACGATATTCATGGCCCTTCGGATCTTCAAAGTCCATCCACCGCGATGCCCCACCGCTGAAATCCCGTTGCAGCAACTCATCGAGGTGCAGCGCAGACACATACCCCGATCCATCACTCGTGCGATCGATGCGCCGATCGTGCACCAACACCAGGTTGCCATCGGCGGTGAGCCGCACATCACACTCCACCGCATCTGCCCCGTCGCTGATTGCCCGCAGGTAGGCAGCCATCGAGTGCTCGGGTTCCACCGAACTCGCACCTCGGTGCGCCACCACCAACGGGGGATCCCCGGTCCGGCGAGTTGACTCGATCACCGGCTCAGCATGGCAGAGAACAGACGCAGAGAAGAGTTCCCTTCCCCATCCCATGGCATGATCACGCCGTGCCCCAAAACCTCGACGTGATCCTTTTTGACCTTGACGGCACGCTGACTGATGCAGCCCCGGGAATCATCAACTGCATCACGTATGCACTCGATGAGTTCGGGATCGAACATCCCGACGCCGCCACGATGCGCACTTTCCTCGGCCCACCGCTCGCAGTTACATTCGGTGAACATTTCGGTATGGGTGATGAGCAGATTCGCGTCGCGATTGATAAATACCGCGAGCGGTATCACGACGTTGGCTTGTTTGAGAACGAGGTCTACGACGGAATCCCGGAGCTTCTCGCCCAGCTCACCGCGCAGGGAACCACCTTGGCGGTGGCAACGAGTAAGCCCACCTATTCAGCAACACGGATCCTTGAGCATTACGAGCTCGCCAATTACTTCACCTTCATTGGCGGCGCTGAACTCGACGGCAGCCGTGATTCGAAATCGCTCGTGATCGAGCATGCGCTTGCGATGACAAACTCGGATCCGAGTACTCAGTCGATGCGCATGGTCGGGGATCGTCGCCACGATGTTGCCGGTGCTCGCGAACACGGCATCGACACGATCGGGGTGCTGTGGGGTTACGGCGATGAAGCCGAACTCACCACTGCTGGTGCGATTGCACTCGCCCAGAATCCTGCAGAACTCGCGGACCTACTGAACGGCTGAGCTACTGAACGGCTGAGAACATCACGGGCGCCATGGAGCGCTCGTATGCCTCGATCACCGAGGCCGGGATGCGCCCGCGGGTGGGGCAGTCCACGTTATTGGCCGATGCCCACACGCGAATGGTGGAACTTGGTGAGGGCAGCACCTGTGCTTTGCGCACCGGGGTGCCGCGCTTGATCGAGCGGGGTGCAGCCAGGCCAGCTGAGCGAGAGGAATTGCGAGGTGTGGCAACTCG
>CAIXFB010000090.1 GCA_903918595.1 uncultured Actinomycetes bacterium | reverse complement strand
GGCCAGCTCGAGTGGTCGGCGGCCTATGCCGATGGCCGCCTTCGGGCCAGTGGTGAGCGCTCTGATTTGAGCGCGATCCTGCCGATTCATCCCCTGAATTGACTCACCCGAATCCGATGTGATTAGGTAAACCTAAGTTAGGTAACCCTAACTCCGCTTCTCGGGAAGGATCCACATGTTTCGCATGACCCGGCGTGCTGCTGTGGCCGCCGCTGCACTCCTGGCCGCGAGCACTGCGCTCACAGCCTGTTCCTCGGGCGATTCGGGCGCATCCGATGAGCCAGCCGATGGACTCGTTGTGTACTCGGGTCGCAGCGAGGAACTGGTTGGCCCGCTGTTTGCCCAGTTCACTGCTGAGACCGGCATTCCAGTCGAAGCCAGGTATGGCGACACCGCAGAGCTCGCCGCCCAGATGATCGAGGAGGGTGACGCCACACCTGCTCAGGTCTTCTTCGCCCAAGATGCTGGTGCACTTGGTGCGGTCTCGGGCGAAGGATTGCTGGCGCAGCTCCCCGAAGATGCACTGACGGCGGTTCCTGAGGGTTACCGGTCAGTCGATGGCACCTGGGTCGGGGTCAGCGGCCGGGCGCGCGTGATTGCCTATGACGGAGAGCAACTCACTCCGGAGCAGGTACCCACATCAATCTTCGATCTCACCGATCCCAAGTGGAAGAGTCAAGTAGCGATTGCACCTACCAACGCGAGTTTCCAGTCATTCGTTACCGCGCTTCGGGTCACAGATGGCGATGACGTTGCCCGCGAATGGCTCGCAGGGCTTGTAGCGAACGACGTTCAAAAGTTCGAAAAGAACGGACTCATCTTGGACGCGGTGGATGCCGGCCAGGTGCAACTCGGTCTGATCAATCATTACTACTGGTATGAGAAGGCTGCAGAAGTTGGCGCCGATTCGATGCGCGCTCAGATCTCCTTCACCGCACCTGCCGATCCTGGTTCGCTGGTCAACGTGGCAGGCGTTGGGATCACCAACCCAGCGGCGGAGAGTAATAACGCTCGCACATTTGTTGAATGGATGCTTTCACCTACCGCGCAGCAGTACTTTGTTGATGTCACGTATGAATACCCGGTCATCGAAACCATTGCTGCAGCAGAAGGCTTGCCGCCACTGGCTACCTTGCGGGGCCCCGACATAGAACTCGCTGAACTGGCCGATCTGCCTGGCACATTGGCAATGCTGGAGGATGTCGGATTGTTGTGACCCGACTCAGTGGAATCAGACCACCGCGGCCGCTCATTGCAGCTGCGGTGGTTTCTGCATGTCTGACACTCATTCCGTTGGCGTACTTGATTGTTCGCGTTGCCTCCGCCGGTCCGGAGAAAATATTCTCCAGTTTGTTACGAGCCCGCACCTGGGAAACCACGGTTACCAGCCTCGCCTTGATGCTCGTGGTGGTGATCGGTTGCCTCGTGATCGCGATACCGGCGGCTGCCCTGGTAACGCGCAGCAACCTTCCCGGCCGCCGGATCTGGCTCACGGCTCTCGCGTTGCCGTTAGCGATCCCTTCCTACGTTGCTGCATACGCGTGGCTTGCGGAGTTCCCTGCAATGACCGGCTTTTGGGCGGCAGCGCTCATTTTGATTGCGGTCTCCTACCCCTATGTGCTGCTCCCAGTTGCTGCCGCCCTTCGAACCGCGGATCCAGCGATTGAAGAAGTTGCTCGCTCACTTGGCCGCTCGCCTTTCGCCGCATTCCGTTCCACGACGTTGCCGCAGGCGTTCCCGGCAGCGGCAGCCGGATCACTACTGGTGGCGCTGTATGTGCTCTCGGATTTTGGTGCGGTGTCTCTCTTTCGCGTGGATGCCTTTACGCGCGTGATCTACGCCTCCTACCGCGCCAGCTTCGATCGCACCTCGGCTGCAGTGCTCGCCAGCATCTTGGTGTTGCTCGCGCTGATCCTGGTGTTTGCTGAGCGCAAGTTCCGGGGCAAGTCTTTGCAGTACCGAACATCAAGTGGAACCCAACGCTTTGCATCCTTAGTCCACCTCAAGATGCGCACGAGAATCCTCAGCGTGGTGTTTGTCTCATCGATCGTGATCATCGCAATCGGTGTTCCCGTCGTCTCACTCCTGCTTCGTCTGGGCGAAGGGAGTCGTCGTCCACTCGATATCTTTGAACTCCTCGG
>CAIXFB010000089.1 GCA_903918595.1 uncultured Actinomycetes bacterium | reverse complement strand
CGGCCACACTTCGGTCTGGACCCAACCGCGCTGGGTGAACTGGCGCTCGTCCTCTGAGCCAGGAAGAGCCGCTGCCCGCGCTGCGAACACATCGCCGCTGGGATCAAGGGTGCGCTCAGCCATCAACATCGCACCGAGCAGAGAAAGAACAAGGAGTGCGCCCCACAGCACGAGTGCTGGGCCGTCAATGACGAGCGCGCCATTGGCGGTGATGGTGCGGGTGCCAGCCTGGGAGATGACAAAGTAGAGGGCAACCAAGAGCGAGCCGATGACCAGAACCAGCTGCACCGGCCGGCGAGCAGTTCGGCCAACGAAGGCCTCGACGAGCACGCTGAGCACTGCCGTTCCGAAGATGATCAGGATCGGTGCGATCGCGAGGTAATTGATCTCCGGTGGGTTGAAAGTCCCGGTGTTCATGGAGTCACCCCTTCACTCGAGGTGGTCGCATCTGATGCAACACGCTCATATTTCAACTCGGAGATTTCGAGCGTGCGCTCGACCGCCGGGTTGATCACGTTGAGGATCGGTGCCGGCATGATGCCGAGCGCAATGGTCAGCACCGCGATCGGAACCAGCGCGGTGATCTCGCGGGCTTTCAGATCCACAAACTGCGGAAGATCCGGGTTTAGCGGTCCGGTCATAGTGCGCTGGTACACGCGCAACACATACGCGGCGGTCAAGACGATGCCGAGGGTGGCGATTGCGCCGACCCACATGTAGCGCTCGAAGGCACCCAGGATCACGAGGAACTCGCCGGTGAAGGAGACCATGCCGGGCAGCGCCAGCGATGACAGTGAGGCCACCAAGAAGAAGCCGGCGAGCACCGGGGCGATCTTGTTGACACCACCGTAGCTGGAAATAAGTGCGGAGTCCTTGAACCGGGCCATCAAGAAACCTGCGGTGAGGAACAGCGCCGCGGTGGAGAGACCGTGCGCCACCATGTACACCACAGAACCGGAAACGCCCTGTTCGGTGAAGACGAAGATGCCTAATGCGATGAAGCCGAAGTGTGACATCGAGGAGTAGGCGAAGAGGCGCTTCATGTTGTTCTGGTTCAGCGCAACGTAACCGCCATAGAAGATGCCGATCAGCGCCATGCCGATTACCACCGGCGCGTAGAAGTCTGACGCGGCCGGGAAGATCGGCAGCAGGTACCGGATCATGCCGAAGGTTCCGACTTTGTCGAGCACACCGATCAGCAGTACTGATGTGCCCGGCTTTGCCTGGGCGGCAGCATCGGGCAGCCAGGTATGGAAGGGCCAGAGCGGAGCCTTGATCGCGAACGCGAAGAAGAAGCCGAGGAACAGCAGCTTCTGGGTGTTCGGATCGATGTTGAGTTCAACCAGCGAGAGGTAGTCGAAGGTGCCCTGACCGGTCTCATCGCGAGAGACGACCCAGAGACCGATCAGCGAGGCCAGCATGAACAGACCACCGACGAGGCTGTAGATCAAGAACTTGACCGCTGCGTAGGCGCGCTGCGGACCGCCGTAACGCCCGATCAAGAAGTAGACCGGGATCAGCATCACTTCGAAGTAGACGTAGAACAAGAACAGGTCGGTTGCCGAGAACACGCCGATCATGAGCGCTTCGAGGACGAGCACGAGGGCGAAGTAACCCTTCACCGAACCGCCGTCGTCCTCTTGGACGTCGTTCCATCCAGCGATGATCACGATCGGAACCAAGGTTGCGGCGAGCGCGATCAGAACGAGACCGATGCCATCGACGCCAACGGAGTAGTTGATCCCAAACGTGGGGATCCACGGGTAGGACTCGACGAACTGGAACGGCTCAGTGGAATCGCCTTGGAACTCCAGGGCCATGACAACGGTCAGCAGGAGCGTCAGCGCAGAAACCGCGAGCGCGACCTGCTTGGCCAGGGTGTGCTTTGCTCGTGGGAGCAGGGCGACCACGATGCTGCCAAGAAGCGGCAGCACCCCGAGTGCGGTCAACCAGGGGAAAGTACTCAATTCATCCTCACCAAAAGCAGGGCGAGGACGACAACAAAGACGCCACCCACCATCGAAAGTGCGTAGGAACGGACGAGACCGGACTGCGTGCGACGCAGCGTGTTGGCGAGCAGGCCGACCCAGCGGGCAATGCCGTTCACGAAACCGTCGATTCCCTTATCGTCGAACCAGCTCAGGTAGCGAGCGGTTGCCAAGGAGGGTTGCACCACGAGAACGTCGTTGACCGCATCGCCGTAGAGATCTTTGCGCGCGGCGCGGGTGAGCCACGAACCGTGCGGAGGATCGATCGGCACTGGCTTAACGCCGTAGGTGATCCAGCCGATGACAGCACCGATGATCACCACGACCAGAGTCACACCGATATAGAACATGGTGGGCAGCGGCGTGGGTTCGCTAGCAAAGCCAGTGACCGGCTCGAGCCAAGATTCGATATTGCCCCAGAACAACAGCGCCATGCCCATGAACGTTGAGCCGAGCGCCAAGATGATCAGCGGGATCGTCATGACAGCGGGTGACTCGTGCGGGTGCACACCCTCTTCCCAGCGTGGTTTGCCGAAGAACGTCATGGCGATCATCCGGGTCATGTAGAAACCGGTGATGCCCGCGGCCAGGATCGTGGCGATACCGATGAGCGCGTTGCGTTCGAAGGCTGCGTGGATGATTTCATCCTTTGACCAGAAGCCGGAGAACGGTGGGATACCGATGATCGCGAGATAGCCAGCCATGAAGGTGATGAACGTGATCACCATCAAACCCTTGAGGGCGCCGTACCTGCGCATGTTCACGTTGTCGTTCATGCCGTGCATGACAGAACCGGCACCCAGGAACAGCCCGGCCTTGAACACACCGTGGGTGAGCAGGTGGAAGATCGCGAAGACGTAGCCGATGGGGCCAAGGCCCGCAGCGAAGATCATGTAACCAATTTGGCTCATCGTTGAACCGGCCAGCGACTTCTTGATGTCGTCTTTGGCCGAACCGATGATCGCGCCCATGAAGATGGTGATCAGGCCGACGATCACCACGGCGGTGGCAGCCCACACAGCGGCGTTGTAGATCGCGTTGCTGCGCACGATCAGGTAGACACCCGCGGTGACCATCGTGGCGGCGTGGATCAGTGCCGAGACGGGAGTGGGGCCTTCCATCGCATCGAGCAACCACGCCTGCAACGGGAACTGCGCGGACTTGCCGGCAGCTGCTAAGAGCAGGAGCAGACCGATCGCGGTGAGCGTGCCCTCGCTCGCCTCGCTGGTGGAGCGGAATACGTCGTCGAAGGAGACGCTGCCGAACGTAACGAACATCAGCATGATTGCAAGGCTCAGGCCAACATCGCCCACCCGGTTGATGATGAACGCTTTCTTGGCAGCCGCTGCAGCAGAAGGCTTTGCCTGCCAGAAACCGATGAGCAAGAAACTGGCAAGACCCACACCTTCCCAGCCGACGTAGACAAGGAGGTAGTTGTTTGCAAGAACCAGGAGAAGCATGGCTGCAACGAACAGGTTCAGGTAACCGAAGAATTTACGACGATCTGGGTCGTGGGACATGTAGCCCAGCGAATACACATGAATAAGTGCACCAACGATCGTGATCAGCAGCACGAAGACCATTGAGAGCTGATCGAGCTGGAATGCCATGTCGGCCTGGAAGTCGCCAACAAAGACCCACGTGAACAGCGTCTGCTCAACCGTGCGTTCTTCAGCGGGCCGATCGAGGAGGCCGAGGAGCATCAGCACACCGAGCACGGCCGAGGCCGAGACCGTCAGAACCCCGAGGTACGGCCCCCACGAGTTGGTGCGTCGCCCACCGAACAGCAGCACGATTGCGCCGGCCAATGGCAGCGCGATCAGCAGCCAAATCAGTGAGAACACCCCCTCAGCGGGCATCAACTCAGTCACCTTGTCGTCCTTTTCCTCGGTCGTCGTGTGGTCTTGCGCGGCTAATGCGTTTATCTAGTACTTGAGCAGACTTGGTTCATCGATCGATGCGGATCGTCGCGTTCGGAAAATGGTCACGATGATGGCCAGACCGATCACAACCTCAGCAGCGGCAACCACCATCACGAAGAAGGCGACAACCTGACCGTCCAGGTTGCCGTTCATCCGGGCGAACGTGACGAAGGCCAAGTTTGCTGCGTTGAGCATGAGTTCAACGGACATGAACACGATGATCGCGTTGCGGCGAACGAGAACCCCGATGGCACCGATGCTGAACAGCACCGCGGAAAGCAGGATGTAATTCGACGGGTTCACTCTGATTCGCCTTCCGTGAGGCGGCGCACGTTGGTGATGTCGTTGACATCAATCGCACGCGCATCATCACGGGCACGCAGCGGCGCCGGGATGCTGAGCGAGCTAGTGCTGCCGTCGGGAAGAAGAGCAGGAGTGTCAACCGCGTTATGCCGCGCATAGACGCCGGGGCTGGGCTTGTTTCCCGGATGCCCGCCATCGGTGAACCGATCCTGGGACAGTTCGCGCTGGGACTTGCGGGGCTGCCAGTACTCGCGGTGCGTGAGCACCATCGCACCGACCGCCGCAGTGATCAGCAGTGCACCGGTGGCTTGGAAAGCGATGATGTAATCGGAGAACATCAAGCGAGCCAAGCCCTGCACATTGCCGCCATCGGCAGCATTTGCCGCATCAAGGCCGATGGTGCCGGCCCCAGAAAGTCCAGCGCCAAGACCCGCCACGAGCATGATCGTGAGGCCAACGCCGAGCAGGAGCGCGGCTACGCGCTGACCCTTGATCGTTTCGATGAGTGAATCCGAGGAATCGACGCCAACAACCATCAGCACGAACAGGAACAGCATCATCACAGCGCCGGTGTACACAACCACCTGCACCATTCCCAAGAACGGGGCAGAGTTGGCCACGTAGAGGATCGCGAGGTTGATCATCGTCAGAGCGATCCACAGCGCGCTGTGCACTGCTTTGCGGGAAATCACCATGCCGAGGGCACCGACAACGGCGAGGCCTCCGCAAATCCAGAAGACCAAGGTCTCG
>CAIXFB010000088.1 GCA_903918595.1 uncultured Actinomycetes bacterium | reverse complement strand
GACGTTTGCCAATTCCAAGATTGCGGGGCCCGAACGACGATTCTGAGACAGGGAATAAGCCGCGCTTGCTGAATTGCTACCCGTGAAGTGCACCAGGAAATCATCAATGTTGGCAACACTGGCACCGCGCCAGCCATAAATCGCCTGACAGGGGTCTCCCACTGCTGTTACCGCTGCCCCTGAACCGAAAATTCCTTGCAGAAGTTTGCGCTGCCCGATCGATGTGTCTTGATACTCATCAAGCAAGACCACATCGAATCGCGCGGCGATTTGCTCCTGCACATCGTGAAAGCCAGCGACCAGCTCACCCGCAAGCCGGATTTGGTCTGAGTAATCAATCAGATCACGATCAGCCTTCACGGCTCGCCATTCACTGATCACTTGGGCAAGAGCTCTACGAGCACGAGCTGTTGCCAACATCGTGTGCCCTGTTTTTTGAAGTGCGCCAACGGAGGTCAAGTACTCAATGGTGCGATTCTCATAGGCGATGAGTTCTTCAGGGGTGATCGCCAGTTCACTGAGTTGGTCATCGAGCTTGAGCAGATCCGACGTGACTTTGACGGGTGATTTCTCCAAGCTGGCCAGGTCTACTTCAGTTCGGCACACGACGCGGTAAGCCAGCTGGTGCCGGGCGCCGGGAGACAGGAGAGTCGGGTTGGGTTCTCGGCCCAAACGCATCGCGTGTTCATTGACGATTGCAGCGCCGAACGCGTTATAGGTGAGTACCTGCGGATCCCCCAATTCGCCCTCTTCTTCGGGTTCGATGCCGAGCGATGCAACAGCACCCCGCATGGCCCCAAGGAGTTGAGCTGCTGCCTTGGTGGTGAATGTCAGCCCGAGCACCCGATCTGGAAGGACAAGGCCGCTCCCGACCAGCCAAGCAACCCTGGCTGCCATGGAAGTTGTCTTGCCCGATCCAGCGCCGGCAACGATCACCCCTGGGCTGAGTGGGGCGGTGATCGCAGCCCATTGCTCCTCCGTAGCCGTGATGCCCATCGCATCATCAAGGAGGGCCCGCGATAGCAGTTCGGTCATGAGGGGAGCACCTGCTCACCTTGAACCTGCGCGGGGCACACCGACTTGTAGGCGCAGAAGTTACAGGCCGTGCACACATGCGCAGCGAAGCTCTCATCCCGAATGATCTGGACCGCTTCGCCCAGTCTCTCCTCGACCCAGGTCGGTGACTCTGTGAGGTCAATGGCTGGTTGCAATTGCACTTTGGGGGCCTGCGAACCTTTTGATGCATCGTGTCGCAGTTGCACGAGAGCCGCACCGCCCGGATCGATTCGATCAACGTTCGCCAATTCTGCGGCGCGTGGATCGCGAGACAACAACAACTGATACACGCCCAATTGGCCATGATCAGGGACTGCTTTTTCTGGTGGAGGGGTCGCCATGGTCTTGAGGTCAATGGCAACCGCGCGGCCTTCATCATCGCGTTCAATCCGATCAACAAAACCGGTGAGGTTCACGACATCTTTGCGCCCATCGGGAAGTTGCACCTCAACCCGAGACCGAAGTAGATCTTCAGTTCCAAGCAGCGTGCGCTCGGCACGCAGGTGATACGCGAGAAATCGCTCGAGTGCGCTGCGAGCCTGCATGCGTTGGGCACGTGATTGCCAGCGGGCATCAAACCGCAATTGCGACCACACCTCATCAACGAGGGCATCCATCGCTTCAAGATCAGCTGGAACACTGCGCTTACCCACATACTCAGCAACCGCATGCACCACACTGCCGAACGAGGTGGCACTTCCGCGTGGAACTTCAGCATGAACCTCATGACTGAGGAACCACTGGAGTGGGCAATCGATGAGTGAGTCCAGGGCACTGCCTGACAGCGCTATCGGTTCCGTCAGATCACGAACCGCACTCACACCTTCAGTGACCGAAGCAATCCCCCACCAGTTCGACGGATCAGCCAAAGGAACAAGTGGCTGACCATTCGGGGTGCGCAGGCCGGCGATGTGGGCAAGTTCTTGGGCAGCGCCGGCGCGGACTGGCTCTGAAACGTGTGGATCGGTCAGGGCTATGCGCAGGTCAGCGACCAGCCCATCCCATGAGGCCAGACGAGGCGTGCGTGCTGGAGCGGGGGTAAGGGCTACGTCGGGGTTACGCGCCTGCAGGTCAAGCACGAACCGACTTGGCCGATCGCCGGATTCGGAAAGAGCATCGACGTAGGAAACGGTGAGGTGGCTGCGCGCCCGGGTACAGGCCACATAGAAGAGATTTCGCTCTTCAATGAGCAGATCCGCCGGCCTGGTGCCCGGGCCAATGCCATCTGCGGTGAGTTCTTCGACTCTGAGGAGCGATCCGCGCTCGCGAAGATCGGGCCACACGCCTTCTTGCACACCAACAACCCAGACGCGGTCCCATTCGAGGCCTTTGGCTCGGTGCGCGGTGAGGATCCGCACCGCGTCGGACTGGTCGGCTCGCATCGCAACAGCTTCGGCAGGCAGTTGTTGGGCTTCAAGGGATGCAATGAATGTGGAGACGCCCACCACCCCGCGATATCGATCGCTGGTGCGGACAGCGGTATCGAAGAGCGCCATCACCGCATCGATGTCGTGATTGGCGGACATGGAGCCTGCTAGCGCCTGTTCCCTGAG
>CAIXFB010000087.1 GCA_903918595.1 uncultured Actinomycetes bacterium | reverse complement strand
GGAGACTTTCGAGACCACCTCAAAGCCAACAAAGATGCTCAGGATGAAGATGGTGAGCAGTGCGATTCCATCCATGGTTATGCCCCTCCCTGTACGGCTTCGCGCGCAAACTCGTTGCGAATTTCACCGTTGCACACAATCGCGCAACCGTCGAGCACTTCGTCTTCAAGATCGACGACGATCTCTCCGTCTTTGACCGCCAACGCAATGAGGTTGAGCACGTTCATCGCGTATAGCTGCGAGGCATGCACCGGCATCTCACTCGCTACATCCTTGGCGCCCCACACCGAAACCTCACCGATCTGAATCACTTCGCCGGAAACGGAACCCTCAACGTTGCCGCCGGTTTCACTTGCAAGGTCCACAACCACTGAACCCGGCTTCATGGTCTCGACCATCGCGCGGGTCACGAGCACCGGTGCGGTGCGACCGGGAACGGCTGCGGTAGTGATGACCACATCGGCTGCGGTGATGTGCGGGGTGAGCAAGTCGCGTTGTTGGTTGGCCCGCTCCTCTGTCATCTCCCGCGCGTAACCACCGGAACCTTCGAGTGCTTCAAGATCAAGGGTGATGAACGTTGCACCCATCGACTTGACCTCATCAGCACTAGCCGGGCGCACGTCGTAAGCCGAAACCTTCGCACCGAGCCGCTTCGCGGTGGCGATCGCCTGCAGACCGGCAACGCCTGCACCGAGCACGAGCACCTTGGCCGGCTGAATCGTTCCGGCTGCGGTCATGAAGAGTGGGAAGAACGACGGCAACCGATCCGCAGCAACCAATGCTGCGCGGTAGCCGGTCACCAGAGCTTGCGAAGTGAGCGCATCCATCGACTGGGCGCGCGAGATGCGTGGCAGGAAGTCGAAGGACAGCCCGGTCGCTCCAGCGTCGCGGAGTCCGCGCACAGTGTCGGCGTCGGCAACCGCAGCAAGGAAGGAGACCGCAACCGCGCCCTTCTTCAGGCGCGATGCGCGCGCATAATCCAACCCACGCACGGATGCGACCACATCAGCTGTTGCAAGGGCATCTGCCATGGATTCGTCGGACACAATCTCTGCGCCAGCGTCAAGATATTCCTGATCGCTCGCGAAAGCGTGACGTCCGGCGCCCGATTGAACGGCGACATCGAAACCGATCTGGGTGAATTTGCGAACCACCGAGGGAACCATCGCGACCCGGTGTTCTCCAGGGCGAACCTCTGCCGGAATGAGAATTCTCATTCGACCTCTTCCTTGTCTTGGCACCGATGGGCACCGCGCATGGGAAAGGGCCAACAAGTGGCCCCCAAGTTGCTTGCGCAGCCTAGGGCAAAGCCACCCAAACCGCTTCACATGTGTCTATGAGCCTTTGCCTACCATATATTTCCGCGGTCGCTGCGCACTGCGGATAGTTGTTTCGTTGCGCGGATAGCCCTCGGGGGCACGACTCTCTACTTTTCCGAACATGATCAAAACAGTTGCCATTGTGGGAGCCGGGTTTGCCGGACTGAGCACCGCCAAGGTGTTCCGAGATTTTGGGTTCGACGCCACCGTCATGGAAAAGGACAGCGAGGTGGGCGGGGTCTGGACGACATCACGCCGCTACCCCGGCCTTACCACTCAAAATGTGCGCAGCACGTACGCCCTTTCTGATTACCCCTACCCGAAGGGCTACCCCGAGTGGCCTTCCGGTGCACAGGTTCAGGAATACATGGAGGGCTACGTCGACAATTTTGGTCTGCGTCCACTCATTGAGTTCAACACCACAGTTGAGCGTGCAAGCCAGGATCCGGCCACCGGTCACTGGACCGTGGTGAGCGAGCGAGCCGGTCACCGTACCGAACGGACCTTCGACTACCTCGTCGTATGCAACGGCATCTTCAGTGATCCCTTTGTTCCGACGTTCAATAACCAGGATCAGTTCCTTGATGCCGGCGGGCAGATCATGCACACCGTCGATTTTCACGACGTTGAAACAGTGCGCGGCAAAAACGTCGTCGTTGTTGGTTTTGGAAAGTCTTCATGCGACGTAGCAAATGCAACGGTTGGAACAAGCGCGTCAACAACGATCGTTGCACGCAAGATCATCTGGAAGATCCCAAAGAAGTTCAAGAATGTGCTCAACTACAAGATGCTGCTGCTCACCCGCATGGGTGAGGCCCTGTTCCCCTACTTCGAGCTCAAGGGTTTCGAGAAGTGGTTCCATAGCGGCGGCAAAAAAGTGCGCGACAGCATGCTCGGCAGCGTGCAGAGCGTGGTCACCGGTCAGTTCTCACTCAACGACCCAAGCGTGAACCTCAATCCCGGTGTTTCACTCGAGACGATCACCCGTTCAACAGTGAGCCTTGCATCCGACGGATTCTTCGACAAGGTCAAGGCCGGACTGCTTACCGTCAAGCGTGAGTGCGAGATCGTCGACATGGGACCGGGAACCGTGACTCTCTCTAACGGTGAGATTCTTCCCGCAGATGT
>CAIXFB010000086.1 GCA_903918595.1 uncultured Actinomycetes bacterium | reverse complement strand
TCGATCTGCCATGTGTTCGGCAAACGACCCTTCGATTCACGCGATCTCTCCACGAACGTTGCATGGCTGGCCGTACCCTCATTTGGTGAGTCGTGGCATAACCTGCACCATGTGGACCCAACTGCTGCCCGACACGGAGTGCTGCGCGGCCAGCTCGATATCAGCGCGGAGATCATTCGCGGACTTGAGAACCTCAACCTGGTAACCGACGTGCGCTGGCCCAAACCTGAACGGCTGGCCAAAAAACTCATCGACCCGGAAATGCGTTTTCGGTTGCGTGGGTATCAGGAATCAGCATGAGCCCACGTCTAGAAGTTGTTGCAGGTACTGACGATCTTGAGCCAGATGAATCAATCGCCGCGGGTGGGGCCGCTATCCCTCGGTCACGCACGGTGCCAGCGCACGTCTCGAAAGTGCGAATGTCTGGACAACAGCGTCGTGAACAACTTCTCACCGTCGGTCGCAAACTCTTCGCGAACAAAGGTTTTGAGGCCGTCAGTGTTGAAGAGATAGCCGCCAAGGCTGGCGTCTCCAAGCCGGTGGTCTATGAACACTTCGGAGGGAAAGAAGGCCTCTACGCGGTACTCGTCGATCGCGAGATGAACAATCTGCTTGGCTCAATCAGCGATGCCCTCACTGCTGGGACCGCACGGGAGTTAGTAGAACAGGCTGCGATGGCGCTGTTTGATTACATCGATACCAATCCCGAGGGCTTTCGGATTTTGGTCCGTGACTCCCCTGTATCGCAACAAACCGGAACGTTCGCATCCCTCCTGGTTGACGTGGCCGCCCAAGTCGAGCATCTACTCGCAGCGGAGTTCTCTGCCCACAAACTCAACGCGAAGCTCGCGCCCATGTACTCCCAGATGCTGGTGGGCATGGTTGCGCTCACTGGGCAGTGGTGGCTTGATGTGCGCAAACCTCGAAAAGAGGATGTGGTTGCCAACCTGGTTAACCTCGCGTGGAACGGTCTTTCAAATATGGACCCCAAGCCAAAGCTGCTCGTGAACACCAAGGGCAAAGATTCTCAACGCCGAGATTCTTGACATAAAATGTTGGCATGCCCACCGATGACGTCGACGCGATTGTCGATGCCTGGGCTCGAGAGCGTCCCGACCTCGACGTAGCGCCTTTGCAGGTGCTCTCGCGCGTGACCCGTCTGGGCCAGCACCTCGATACAGCCCGCAGCCTCGCGTTCAACCGCCAGGAACTTGATACCTGGGAGTTCGATGTATTGGCGGCTCTTCGCCGATCCGGGGATCCCTATGCGCTTTCGCCAGGACAACTTGCCGTTACCACCCTCGTTACGAGTGGCACCATCACAAATCGCGTGGATCGACTGGAAACCCGCGGATTGGTGCGCAGAGAGCCCGACCCCACCGATCGACGCGGAGTGCGCGTGCTTCTTACTCCCGAGGGCCAAGTGCGCGTTGACGGAGCCATCAAGGATTTGCTCGAAAGCGAACGTGAAATTCTCAGCGGCATCAGTGAGGCAGAATGCGAGACACTCGCGCAACTTCTCCGCCAGCTGATGCAGCGTTTCTAATCAAAACTCAGACCAATCAGATCAGCCGGGCACCTGGAGCTGGGCCAGTGGCTCGCTTCACGTTCCGACACACTCCCGAGGCAGTCAACGCAACAGCCACATCAAGTGCATGCTCGTCATCGCGCACCAAGAATGCGCAGGTCGGTCCACTGCCAGAGACCACCCCACCAAGGGCGCCGTAGTCCTCACCCACTTCGAGTACTTGGGCTAGCGCGGGCCGGAGTTTGATCGCAGGCGCTTGCAAATCGTTGTGCAGCGCTTCGGCAAGCAACATGGCATCGCCGGCACGTAGCGCCTGCATTAAGGAGTCTGACACCTGCGGATCGGGAATGTCGTGCCCAGCACGCAGGCGGTCGCACTCTGCATATACCAGCGGTGTGGACAAACCTCCGTCGGCCAAGGCGAAAACCCAATGGAATGCACCATTTGAGAGAACTGCGGTAAGGAACTCTCCACGTCCGGTACCGATGGCCGTACCGCCATGCAAAGCAAAAGGCACATCCGATCCCAACTCGGCAGCAAACTCCATCAACTCTTCGCGCGGCGTCTGCAAATTCCAGAGCGCATCACAGGCAAGGAGCGCGCCAGCGGCATCAGCACTTCCACCCGCCATACCCCCTGCGATGGGAATCGATTTCTGAATGTGCAGGGCAACGTCGGGATCAACTCCAGATGCGTCAGCGAGTAACACCGCTGCACGCCAAGCCAGGTTGCTTTCATCGCGGGGCAGGGTGTCTTCACCTTCTCCCGCGATGGTCAAGGAGATCCCGTCAGCTCTCGTTGCCCGCACGTCATCACAGACATTCACCGCATGGAAAACGCTCACTAGTTCGTGGTAACCATCTGCGCGCAACGGGCCCACAGACAGTTGCAGGTTGACCTTCGCTGGAACACGAGCGGTCACCTCGTTACGCATCACCATGTCAGGCTAAGCCGAACGGGCCGCTAATGCACGCGCGATGGCGATGAAGTCGTCGAGCGAGAGTTGTTCTCCGCGCACGCTCGGATCTACGCCAGCAGCTACCAAAACCTCTTGCGCCTGGGCGGTTGACCCACACAGAGCCGCTAACGCAGACCGAAGCATTTTTCTGCGCTGAGAAAAGGCTGCGTCAATAACGGAAAAGACTTGACGTTGATTCACCCCGGGATCTTCGCGGTGGGCCCTCGTGATTCGGACCAGCCCGGAGTCAACGTTTGGTGCCGGCCAGAAAACGGATCGCCCCACATTTCCTGCATATTCGAGGTCACCGAACCAGCGTGCTTTCACACTCGGAACACCGTAGGTGCGCGAACCGGGCCCGGCCACCAATCGATCGGCCACCTCCTTTTGCACCATCACCAGGACCGTCGAGATGCTGGGAAATGCGCTGAGCAGGTGCAGCACCACGGGAACGGAGATGTTGTACGGCAAATTGGCAACCAGTGCAGTTGGTGCCACCGGGATCGCAAGTGATTCAGGTGTCAGAGTCATCGCGTCGTGCTGAACTACCGTGAGACGGTCGATGAGCCCCGGGGCATGCGCTTCGACGGTCTTTGGCAACTGCCTCGCCAAGCGCGCATCGATTTCCACAGCGAGTACCTGGGACACATGCGGAAGTAACGCGAGGGTGAGGCTGCCAAGGCCCGGACCCACTTCAATCACTACCTCATCGGGTTCAAGGCGAGCAGAGGCAACAATTCGTCGGACAGTATTGGGGTCGATCACAAAATTTTGACCCCACTTTTTTGTCGGCTTGATGCCCAAACGCGTAGCGAGTTCGCGGATTGCTACCGCACCAAGCAGGCCTTCCTCAGATTCAGGTGCCGATTCAGGTGCCGATTCAGGCTCGTGTTCGGTCACCATGCTCCAAAAGCTCGCTGCGCATTAGCAAAGAGCAGCGGCGCGAGCTCAGCCTCAGTGGTTCCCCGCGCCTCGGCCATAGCCCGCACGGTGAGCGGCGTGAGGTAGGTGGCGTTCGGTCGCCCGCGAAAAGGTGCAGGGGTCAGGTATGGGGCGTCGGTCTCTACAAGCACAAGCTCATCGGGAACCAATGCGAGAGCCGCACGCAAATCGGTTGCGCTGGGAAAAGTAATCACGCCCGCAAAAGACATGAACCAACCTTGATCAGCACAGTAACGCGCCATCTGTGCGTCGCCTGAAAAGCAATGAAAAATCACCGAACTCGGTGGGCCTTCACTTTCCAGCACACTGATCACATCGTCATGCGAATCACGGTCGTGGATCACGAGAGCCTTGCCCAACCGCTTGGCAAGATCGATATGCCAGCGAAAGGACTCCTGCTGCGCTGGACGCCCTGCCTCATCGGTACGAAAGTAATCAAGGCCGGTCTCACCCACAGCTCGCACAACCGGATCGGCGGCCAGTTCCTCGATGATCCGCCACGATTCCTCGAGTGCTTCGTGACCGTTCGCTTGCACCGTGCGAGCTGCATCGTTCGGATGGATCGCAACGCCCACGGCAACGTCGGGGCGGGTCTGTGCAAAATCCACAGACCAGCGGGCAGCCTCAACGTCACAGCCGATTTGCACGACTTTTGTCACGCCAACTGCGGCGGCATTGGCCAGAACCTGATCCGCATCGGGTTCATCGTCGCCGTGCAGTGAACGATCGAGCACATTGAGGTGCGTATGCGTGTCGATCACTGGACTCACCAAAGGCTGGGGCGGCTGCGGGAGTGAACGGTCCCGATCAGCTGAACTGCGGCCCACTACTCGGACTCCTCCAGGCGTGGAAAGAGCGCATCGCCCTTCGTGATCACGGTTCCGGGCTGAAGCTGTCCCCACGTTGCAACAGCATCGATGCGCTGATCAGCGATCGGACCAAGGGTGGCTTCAGCGCCCAACTGCTGCCACAGATCGGCCATCGTCACGGGCATTACCGGGTTGTAGAGAACCGCGATCGCCCGTAAGGATTCACAAATCGTGTAGAGCACGGTGTGCAGGCGCTCGGTGTGCGCCGGATCTTTCGCGAGTACCCACGGCTCGACGTCGGTCACATAACCGTTCACTATTTCGATGAACGAGCGCACTCCGCCAATCGCGGTGGCGAAATCGAGTTCTGCCATAGCGGCGTCGGCTTCGGGAACGAGCGTTGCAAGCGCATCGATCAGCGCTTGCTCAGCAGGCTCATACGCGGCTGGCGTTGGCAGAGCCCCATCGCAGTAGCGCACCACCATGGCGGTTGCCCGCGATGCCAGGTTGCCGAGACCATTCGCCAACTCTGAGGTGTAGCGAGCCGACATGTCCTCCCACGAGAACGAGCCGTCTTGGCCAAAGGCGATTGCGCGCAAGAAGTAGTAGCGGAATGCATCTGCACCGAAGTGATCGATGATCTGCTCGGGCGCAATCCCGGTGAGCTTGGACTTAGACATCTTCTCGCCGCCAACAAGCAGCCATCCATGCGCAAATACTTTGTGCGCGACTGGCACTCCTGCTGCCATCAACATGGCCGGCCAGTAGACGGCATGGAATCTCAGGATGTCTTTGCCAACGAGATGTACATCGCACGGCCACGTCTGTGCAAAACGTTGACCTTCTTCGCTCGCTGGATCGGCGCCATAACCAACCGCAGTGGCGTAGTTCAGGAGTGCGTCGAACCAGACGTAGACAACCTGCTTCTCATCCCACGGGAGCGGGATTCCCCAACTCACACTTGATCGAGACATCGAAATGTCGACGAGTCCCTGCTTGAGGAAGCTCATGACCTCGTTGTAGGCGCTGCGCGGGGCGATCGCATCGGGATT
>CAIXFB010000085.1 GCA_903918595.1 uncultured Actinomycetes bacterium | reverse complement strand
GCCCCGATGAGTGCTGAACCGACCGGGGATGTGACGGAAATTCTTTCATCGTCGAGAAATGCTTCGCGGGGGTGCACAGGACGCACCCACTCCTCTGATCCATCAGCCAGGGTTACGAGAGCTCGGGTGCCGAGGGCGATGCTACCGTCAAACTCCGCGATATCCGGTTGCGCATTGACCGCCTCAGCGAGGAAGCCTTCCCATTCTGCGATCTCCAGCAACATCGATTCAAACTCCACCACCGTGCGCTCGTCGCGCTCAGGCTCTTGGAGCAGCGCGCCAAGTTCGGGGAGGCGTCGATCTCGAAGATCTGCGACATGCGCTTCCAGTAGTAAACGACCGTCCGGTGTGATTTCTGCAGGCAGACGGGCATCGATCCGATCCTGATCTCGTAGTGCTCGCACTGCGATCAATTCCTCATTCATCGTTCTTTTGTCCTTTCTTCGACGTGATGGAATCTCGCGACCTGATGACGGATCTCGTCACCTTGCTGCTCTGCTGCTTGACGTGATGCATGCTGCGCTTGGCCCAGGTGAACTCGGTCGCAAGAATTGCCAAACCGAGAAGGACCACTGCAATTCCTGGACCGGGCAGTACCAGGAGTGCCGCGCCGACGACCAGCGTGACCACGCCGACTGACGCTGCAAGGATTCGCCTGATGGGTCTGGGGAATGAACTCCACGAAGCACCAACGCTCTCCACCCACGCCGGCCTACGCATGGCTCGTGTCTTTCTCATCGAGTTTGTCCGGTTCATCTGCCCCGCGCGTGGCGAGCAGGCTCGCCACCACGGACGCGGCGATGATCGCGATGACGATGCCGAGGCTGATCGCGGTGGGAATCTTGAAGATCGCGTGGCTCACGATCATCTTGATGCCGACCCATACCAGCACCAATGAGAGGCCGATCTTTAAGTAGACGAACCGGTGCATGAGGTCAGCGAGCAGGAAGTACATCGCACGGAGACCAAGAATTGCGAGGGCGTTGCTCGCGAAGACCAAGAACGGCTCCTGGGTCACCGCGAAGATTGCAGGGATGGAATCGACGGCGAAGATGATGTCGGTCACCTCGACGACCACAACGACGGCAAGGAGTGGAGTTGCCATCAGAACGCCGTTGCGCCTCGTGAGGAACTTCTGACCCTCGTATTCATCCGTGGTGGGGATGAATCTGCGGAACAAACGCAGCGTGCGCGACTTGGATGGGTCGATGTGCTCATTGCGTTGCATCAGCATCTTGATGCCTGTGGCGATGAGGAAGGCGCCGAAGATGTAGAGGATCCAAGCAAAGCTCGCAATCAACCACGAACCGGCCGCGATGAATATCGCACGGAAGATGAGAGCGCCGAGCACGCCGTAGAACAACACCCGGTGCTGATAGGCCCGCGGCACGGCGAAGTAGCTGAAGATCACCGCCCAGACAAAGACGTTGTCAACGGCGAGCGACTTTTCGATGACGTAACCGGCGAAGTACTGCATACCGAACTCGGAACCGTAGAACCACCAAATGGCACCACCCACCGCAAGTCCGATCGAGACCCACAGCGCCGACCACCAAGCGGCTTCACGAACACCGATCACATGGGCATCTCGATGCAGGAACAGATCGACGAGAAGCATGGCGATGATGCCGCCGAGAAGAAGAAACCAGATCCAGAGGGATACGTCCATGACACTCCTTGTGCAGGGCAGCCGAAACTGCTCTCCACAAGGTCTCTCGCCATCGGCCTAAGGCCGACCCAGTGCCCGGACCCCCATGGGAGGGACGTATTGACGGGCTACCGGCGTGGGGATACTCCCCTTGCTTCCGCGAACTCTCTCACACTGCCCGACTTGCCGCAACAAAAGCCTGCAGCAATGGGGCGTCAGTCACCCTGCGGTCCGGGTGCTCGGGGTGCCATTGGACGCCCACCACGAACCTGGCCGAAGGGTCCTCACACACCTCGACGGTGCCGTCGGGGGCACGACCGGTGATGGTCAGATCCCCCGCATCGGCCACGGACTGGTGATGCGAGCTGTTCACGGTGGCACTGGTGACGCCGAGTGTGCGGGCGATGAGCGAGCCGGGCTCGAAGGACGCGTCATGATCGACGAACTCACCGGGGCGTACGCGATGCACGAAGTCGGAGACATCGGGCAGGTTCTGATGGAGGGAGCCACCGTGCGCCACCGCCATGATCTGAAGGCCGCGGCAGATCCCGAGAACCGGGATGTCGCGTTCGCGTGCACGTTTGTAGAGCGCGAGCTCACTGGC
>CAIXFB010000084.1 GCA_903918595.1 uncultured Actinomycetes bacterium | reverse complement strand
CGAAAGTGTGTCGACCATGCCTGCCTCTGCCAGGAGGTCCGCGCATTCAGGACTCGTAAGGCGCTGCGCGGTGATCATGTCGAGAGATGACACGTCGATGACGACGCCGGCCTCACGCAAGTCGCGGGCCAAGTTCAGCAACACTCCTTCGTCAATCGATGGGTGGTTGAGATGGCCCGCGATGAGAGTTGCGCTGCTCGCGCGGGCCAGATTAAGCAGCCGTGTCGCTGAGGGCTGTGCTGCATGGAACATCGCCGGAGCTCCAGTCATCTCTGCAAGGTGCACCGCCTCGGCGAAGCAATCGAGGGATGCTCGAACAGGAGCAACGGCGAATCGAAGGATCGCATCGCGCGTCGCCGGGAGTGCCTGCTCATGAAGGCCGAGATCAGCCATGGCGCTCAAGAGTCTCTCTGAATCGGGCTCGTCCAGTCGTGAGCCTCCGACGAGCGCATCGATGAGGGACGTAACCTGGTCTGGGTCGAGCGCGACGCCCGTCTCCGCCAAGAGGGCCGACGGGATGTAACGGTAGGCGGCCACGCCACCGCCAAGGGTCGCGCCGCTCCCGACCTCGCCGATGAGGACGGCACCGGTCGCCAGCATGCGCTCTGCAGTCATCGCGCGGTGCGCTGGCGTGAGAGCTGAGCCATCAACGGCATCCGCGGCAATGAAGGCGCTCGGCAGATGCGTGGTGGCGAGGAGAACGTCGATGTCGGCTGTGGGAATCTCTTCGGGAAGGCCGAGGCCGCACACGTTGACGACCGTTGTGACGCCAGCGTCTCTGTGTCGTGCAATGTTTGCCTCGGCGATGTCACTGGTCAGTGCAGATGCGGCCGAGGAGAACAGCGGCCCAGTCGTGCACCCATGGGCATGGGCATTAACGAGGCCGGGCAGCACGACACATCCGCGTGCGTCCCACACGATGGCATCGGGAACATCCGCCCCACGGGATTCGATTCCTTCGATGATTCCGTCGCGCAGGACAAGGGTGGCCCCCGGCAGGACACCACCATCGGTTACGACATCGCCGCCCGTGATGGCGATTCGGCTAACCATGGTGCTCATTGTCTCGCATGGACAGGAGTTGCCGTTCGGCGCGAGGTGAGGGTAGGAAAAGAGCGGGAATGAGGGCGAGCAGCGCCACCACGGCAAGGACTCCAAAGGCCAACCCAACTCCAGAGTCGGTGAGGAGGACGGCCACCACCGCGGCTCCAGCAGCCCCACCGAAGTTGCGCATCAACACCATGAACGAAGTCGCGGCGCCGACATCCTCGTCAGGCGCAGCGTGCTGGCAGAGCAGGAGCACGGGAATAAGTACCAGGCCTGCTGCGGCGCCTATGCAGACGGAGGAGAGTAGTAGCGACGGGTATGAGGTTGAGACCACAACTGATCCTGCAGCGGCTGCAGCGAGAACAACAGAGAGCACTGCTAGCAGCTTCGTGCCTACGCGCAGGGCCAGAATCCCGGTGAAGGCGCCGAGGGTCATCCATAGCACGGTCAGCGGGATGACCACGATGCCCGAGTTGACGTCCGGCGCGGACTCCTGGGACAGCAGCGGCAGGTAGGTGAGCATGGCGAACTGCACGAAGCCGATGATGAGCGCCACGAAAACAGCCGACACGATCGTCCTCGACTTGAGCAGGCTCGCAGGCACCAACCCTTGCTTCCGCCTCAGTGAATGCCAAACGAGCAGAGCGATCAGGACGATTCCAGAGACGAGCGCCAACCCCCAGCCGCGCTCGATGCCGAGCAGGAGCAGAGTCAGCCCAGAGATCATCAGGGCGCTTCCAACGCCGTCGAAGTGGCGGCTCTCGGCCACGCGCGGCTTCTCGTGAAGCTTGCCAAGAAGTAGCACTCCGGCAAGAACGATGACAGGAAGAATGAGTGCGAAGGCCCATCGCCACGATACGGAAACGAGTGCGCCGCCGATGAGCGGACCTAACCCGGCAGCAACGCCGTACGAGACGTTGTAGTAGATCTGCAACCGTGCTCGCTCGGCACTCGTGCAACGTCCCGCGAGTATCGCCTGGCCGACAGGCACGAGCCCCCCCGCGCCGACTCCCTGAACGAGTCGACCGAGGATGAGTATCTCCAGTGACGGTGCGGTCATCGACACGACCGTGCCAACGAGGAAGACGGCGAGCGCGGTCCACATGACATCGCGTTCGCCCCGCAAGTCCAGCCACCTGCCCCACAGCGGAATCGTCACCGTTGAAGTCAGCAGGTAGCCAGCCACCAACCACGAGACGGTAGATCCCCCGTCGAACTGCGCGCCAATAGTCGTGAGAAGCGGGACGACGAGCGTGGAGTCCAGCACCGACAGTGTGCCCGTGAGGATGACGCCGATGAGCACTCGCGCACCGACGCTCGCCGGAATTCGCGAACCCGCCATGACTCCCCTCCTCACCTTCGATAAGGACATGTTCACACAATTCCGTGACGAAACATGGAGCCGCCTTAGGGAACCGTTGCTGCACTCCTCCCCACCCCGGACCTACGCATTACGAGTTCCTGCCGACAGTTACAAGGTGGATTGTTAGACGAAATGTTAGACAAGGCGTTTGGACGTTTCTCCGCTGAAACCGAAAAGAATGGGGTCAATCCGT
>CAIXFB010000083.1 GCA_903918595.1 uncultured Actinomycetes bacterium | reverse complement strand
TGCGCGGCACCGGTGCCCGCGGCCTGCGCGCAATCCTTGAGGAGGTGCTGCTCAACGTGATGTATGACATCCCCAGCCGCACCGATGTGGGCAAGGTCGTCATCACCGGTGAGGTCGTCAAGGACAGCGTGCATCCCACGCTGGTTCCGCGCTCCGCTTCGGCTCGCCGCGAGCGCCGCGACAAAACTGCGTAACCCTGCTCAGCATCACCCCTCACCCCTCGCGAATTCGCCCGCTTCCCGGGTCAAATCACCAAAACAGGCCCAAAAAACGTGGCCTGTTGGCGATTTCACCCCGGTCCGCCGGTATGCGTGACACGGAGTTCGGAATCTGGAGCGAAAGCACCCGGCCCACATCACCAAACTCGGATTTCTACAGCCCTCATTTGGCGATTTCACCCGGGAAGCGGGCGAAATCGCCAGGGAGGGTTGGGCGAGTTGGCTACTCCGGTGGTGCGAGCGTCACGACGGCGGTGATCTCGGATCCTTCGGTCTCCACAAGTTCGAGTGCTTCAATGCGACCGGCACCTTGGAGATCTCCGGCACATCCTTGAATACGCGCGATCACGGCAGCCGGACCACTGATGACTGCTGCGGTGACCTCGGTGCGCATCGAGACTTTCGCCTCGGACTTCTCTTTTCGGATCAAACTCAAGGCAATCCCAATGTCAACGAGGGCGCGGGGATCGCCATCGCCTGCAAGTGCTCGGATGGCATCGGCTTCAGGCCAGGAACTGCGATGGATCGATCCCGTGTGATTCCAGGACCACACCTCTTCTGTGGTGAAGGGCAGGAAGGGCGCGAACAGGCGCAGCAAGGCATCGAGGGCGGTAGTGAGAGCTAACTTGGCTGAGTCAGCGGATGCATCGTCAGAGTAAGCGCGCACCTTGACGAGCTCAACGTAGTCATCGGTGAAGTTCCAGAAGAACGTCTCAGCGAGTTCGAGTGCTTTCGCGTAGTTGTAGCCCTCGAAGGCAGCTGTTGCCTGGGTGACGGTGTCGGCGAGGCCGGCCAGCATGGCTCGATCGAGTGGTTCGGTCACCGTTGCATCTGGAGACGGCACACCCATGCTGAGTGCGAACTTGCTCGCATTGAGCAACTTGATGGCGAGGCGCCTGCCGATCTTCATCTGACCAACATCAAAAGCAGTGTCGGTTCCGGGGCGACCGGACGCGGCCCAGTACCGGACAGCGTCGGAACTGTATTCATCAAGAAGGGCCATGGGTGTGACCACATTGCCTTTGGACTTACTCATCTTTTTGCGGTCAGGGTCGAGAATCCAGCCGGAAATGGTGGCATGGGTCCAGGGCAGGCAATCCTCCTCGAGGTGCGCGCGCACCACGGAGGAGAACAGCCAGGTGCGGATGATCTCGTGGGCTTGCGGGCGCACGTCCATGGGAAACACGCGTGAGAACAGATCGGGATCGCGTTCCCAGCCGCCTGCGATCTGCGGGGTGAGCGAGCTGGTGGCCCAGGTGTCCATAACGTCGGGATCACCCATGAAACCGCCAGGAACACCGCGCTGGTCCTCGGTGAAACCAACTGGTGCATCGCTGCTCGGATCGATCGGGAGAACAGACTCATCGGGAACGATGGGGGAGTCGTAGATCGGATTGCCTTCGGCATCGAGCGGGTACCAGAGGGGGAGAGGCACTCCGAAGAAACGTTGCCGTGAAATCAGCCAGTCGCCGTTGAGACCTTCTACCCAGTTCTCATAGCGAACCTTCATGTGTTCGGGATGCCAGATGATGGAGCGGCCACGTTCGAGAAGTTGTTCGCGCAAAATTGGCTCGCGGCCACCGTTGGTGATGTACCACTGGCGGGTTGTGACGATTTCGAGCGGCTTGTCACCCTTTTCAAAGAACTTCACAGGGTGCGTGATTTCTTTCGGTTCACCGACGAGGTCACCGGATTCGCGAAGTATCTCCACCATGCGCTCTTTCGCAGTGTGACTGGTGGCACCCGCCAAACGCGCGTAGTTCTCGATTCCCGACGCAGCGGTGATCCACGTGGGTGTCTCGGAAAGGATGCGGCCGTCCCAGCCGATGATCGGACGGGTCGGTAACTGCAACTCTCGCCACCAGATCACGTCGGTGAGATCGCCGAAGGTGCAGATCATTGCGATGCCCGAGCCTTTTTCGGGGTCAGCAAGTCGGTGCGCAACCACGGGAACCTCCACACCGAATGCTGGTGTGGTGACAGTGGTGCCGAAAAGTGGTTGGTAACGCTCATCATCTGGGTGGGCAACGAGCGCAACGCAGGCGGCGAGAAGCTCAGGCCGCGTGGTCTCGATGAACACCTGTTCGGTAGGTGACTCGGTGCGCGCAAAACCAATGCGGTGGTAGGCGCCGGGGCGCTCGCGATCTTCCAGTTCAGCTTGGGCAACGGCGGTTCTGAACGTGACGTCCCAGAGAGTGGGTGCCTCGGACTGGTACGCCTCGCCGCGTGCAAGGTTGCGCAGGAATGCGATTTGACTTACGCGTTGGGCATTGCGGTCGATCGTTTGGTAGGTCTGACTCCAATCGATGGAAAGACCCATGCGGCGCCAGAGGTCTTCGAATACGACCTCGTCTTCGACGGTGAGTTGCTCGCACAGTTCAACAAAATTCCGGCGGCTGATCGGGATCTGGTTCTTCGCATCGGGCTCAGCAGGGGGAGTGAAGGCTGGGTCA
This sequence comes from uncultured Actinomycetes bacterium, assembly GCA_903918595.1. GTDB lineage: Bacteria > Actinomycetota > Actinomycetes > S36-B12 > S36-B12 > CAIXFB01. The sequence goes on along the minus strand of CAIXFB010000083.1, from coordinate 22,047 downwards.
TAGGGCAGGCTCGGATCGCAGCGCACGCCGTAGTAGTTCTGCACTCGGCGTTCGGTGGGCAGACCGTTGTCGTCCCAACCCATCGGGTAGAAAACCTCGAGGCCGCGCATGCGCTTGTAGCGGGCCATGCAGTCGGTGTGTGTGTAAGAAAACACGTGACCCACATGGAGGGAGCCGCTCACCGTGGGTGGTGGGGTGTCGATCGAGAAGACCTGTTCGCGAGTTTTAGTCCGGTCGAATTGGTACGTGCCCTCGGCTTCCCAGACGGCAGACCATTTCGCCTCAATTCCATCGAGGGTGGGTTTTTCGGGGACTGCTGCGCTGGCCATGGTGGGCAATCTTAGGCGGCGGGGATTAGTCCTTAGTCATGGCGAGTCCGGGAATGCCATCGATGCTGGTCTCGTTGTATTCGGCCCGAAATTGAGCGAGTCCTTCTGGCCCGCGTTTAGCCGCGTCCAGATCCAAAATCTTGCGCTCCTGCACCAAGGTGAGCTTTGGCACCGCATATCCGCATGAGTCGGAAACCCGCTCAACGTCGACGACGATGACTGATCTGGTGCCCTCATGATGGTCAAATCTGGTGACCAGACTCGCAAAATCAGGATCGTGCGGAAGTACGACGTGGCCCTGGCCGTGCAGCCGCACGATGCGCGGCTTGCCATCAATCGCCATGAACATCACCACGATCCGGCCGTTCTCTTGCAGGTGCGCGATTGTTTCGATGCCACTGCCGGTCAGGTCCAAGTAGGCGATGTGGTGCTCGTCGATCACGGTGAAAGTGCCGACGAGTCCTTTTGGTGAACAGTTCACGTGCTGATCTGCAGACAGTGGCGCGGTCGCCACGAAAAACATCGGCTGCGCCATGAGCCACGTGCCGAGCTCAGCGTTGATTCCATCCAGTACCTGTGCCATGAAGGCACCCTAGACTTGAGGGCATGATCAATTCCCCCTCATCGCTCGACGAACTGTGGGGTGAACTCAATTCGCGTTGGCCAGAATCGCGCATCGCACCGTCCCTTGCCCGGATTGCCTCGGTCATGGAACTCATGGGGGATCCGCAGCGCTCCTACCCCGTGATCACGATCGCCGGCACTAACGGAAAGTCATCAACCGCCCGCATGGTGGATTCGCTGCTCCGCTCCTTCGGTTTGCGAACGGGGCTCTACACCTCACCCCACTTGGTGGATCCACGCGAGCGCATTTGTTTAGAGGGTGAGCCGATCGAAGCTGGTCGCCTTCTCGATGCATGGCGCGATATCGCTCCCTATGTGGCGATTGTTGACCAGAACTCGACTGCCGATGGTGGCACCACGTTGTCCTACTTTGAAGTGATGACCGCCCTGGCTTACGCGGCTTTCGCTGATGCACCAGTTGATGTGGCGGTCATCGAAGTGGGCATGGGTGGTTCATGGGATGCAACGAACGTTGCCGATGCTGCTGTAGCGGTCATAACCCCGATCGGTCTCGATCACACTGAATACCTCGGCGAAACCTTGACTGAAATCGCTGAAGAAAAGGCCGGAGTGATCAAGGCGGGTGCAACTGTGGTGGTGGGCCAGCAAGACTTGGCGGCCGCTGAGGTGATCCTGCTGCGTTGCGCCGAACAGGATGCGGCCGTTGCTCGCGAAGGATTGGAGTTTGCTGTCACTGAGCGCGCGGTAGCGGTGGGTGGGCAGTTGCTTTCGCTCCGAGGACTTCGTGGCTCATATCCCGATGTTTTCCTCCCGTTGTTCGGTATTCATCAGGCACATAACGCATCTCTTGCCTTGGCCGCGGTGGAATCGTTCTTCGGTGGTGACAGTGCACTTGATGCAGATGCTGTGCGAGAGGGCTTTGCCACCACAGTGTCACCCGGCCGTTTGCAGATCGTTCGAACTGGCCCCACGGTGCTCGTCGATGCTGCACACAACCCGCACGGTGCTGCATCTCTCGCCGCAGCAATCGAAGACTCCTTCCAGTTCACATCTGTGCTCGCGGTCATCGGCATGCTTGCCGATAAAGACGCTGCTGGTTTTCTAGAAGTGATGCAGACCGTTGTTCATGAGGTAGTGATCACCGAACCGCAATCACCGCGTGCAATGCCCGCGGCTGAACTCGCTGCACTCGCTGCAGAAATCTTGGGTGATGATCGGGTGACGCTCGCGCCTGACTTTGCTGGTGCCCTTGATCTGGCGATGGCGCGCGCTGATGAGGTGGGCAATGATGGAGGGGCCGGGATCATCATCACCGGCTCCGTGGTTCTCGTCGGCGATGCGTTGCGCGCGCTGGGAAAGGCCTGACATGAGAGTTCTTGGCTCGTCCGTGTTGGCGATGGAAGTCATCATCGTGCTGCTCGCATGGGCGCTCGCTCAAGGCCTCTACCCAGATTCGAACCAAGGGTTGGTTCTTGGCCTCGTGTTAGCACTCGAGGCGCTGCTGATCCTGGCAATCGCCATGTTGGGCAAGCCGTGGGGCGTCACGTTGGGCTGGATTCTTCAGGTGGCAGTTCTGGCACTCGGATTCCTCGTTCCCACCATGTTCATCATTGGCGGCATTTTCGTCGTTCTATGGTTTTTTGCGGTGCGCAATGGCCAGCGGGTGGATGCGCTCAGGGCCGAACGGGCAGCCGAGGCCGACAAGTAGGCTCAGCGCTGTTCACCCGTGGCTGCACGGCCGCCCAACTGAGGAGTTTCCTGTGTCAGAGCGCACCCTTGTCCTGATCAAGCCCGATGGCGTTGCACGCGGACTCGTCGGTGAAGTTCTTGGTCGCATCGAGCGCAAGGGCTACAAGATTGTTGCCCTGGAGCAGCGCACCCTCACTCGCGAGATTGCCGAGAACCACTACGGCGAGCACGAGGGCAAGCCCTTCTTTGATGATTTGGTTGCCTTCATCACGTCGGCGCCGCTGGTTGCAGCCGTGATCGAGGGAAATGAAGCGATCGTCTCGTGGCGTTCGATGATGGGTGCTACCAATCCGGTGAACGCAGCCCCAGGAACAATCCGTGGCGACCTCGCCACAGAAACGCAGAACAACGTCACACATGGCTCTGACTCACCAGAGTCCGCTGCTCGCGAGATCGCATTGTTCTTCCCCGGGTTATCCGCTTAGCGATTAGGGATGTAACTCGTCATGGTTGCTCGCCGGTTGGGTGCGCTTTCTGGGCTTGTCACTGCGGGAGTAGTGACTGCGTTATCTCGGGGTGAGACTCTGGTGGCGTGGCCTGATCGAGTGCGCACCGTGTTCCCATTCGCTGTAGGCGCAGCGGGAGGTGCGGTAGTCGGCACGGCCGTTGGCACAGTGGTGTCTGCAACCCGTTCGGTCACGATCAAACGTGCATCTTCAGACAATGGTGGTTCGAGCTCGTGGATCCCAGCTTTGACGATTGCCGGAGCGACTGCCGGTGCGGTGATAGCTGGGCAGATCGGTTTTTCACGGGTGATTGCCTCAATGACGGAGCAAAGCCGAGCACTCGATGAGGGATTCGCGGTTGCGCCTACTAATCCCTTGGTAAGTGGTGGCTCGGAATCTTTGGTCGCGCTTACTGAACTTGGCCGTGAAGGTGCCCGTTTTGTTGGCTCTGTCACGACCGCCGATGATTCGGAATACGTCACAGGTACTGCGCGGACCGCGGAGCCGATTCGGGTCTTCATCGGAGTGGATGCGGCATCGAGCGTTGAACAGCGCGTCGGATTAGCCATGGCCGAGTTGCGGCGCACCGGCGCATTCGATCGGAAGTATCTGCTCATCGAGGCGCCTGCCGGATCCGGATTCGCTAATCCCACACCTGTTGACATCCTTGAGATTCTTTCCGGTGGAGATTGTGCAGTGGTAGCGATTGGCTACGGACTCTTGCCGAGTTTTCTCTCGTTGGGCAAAGTGGAACTTGCTGCGCGCACGCAGCGCCTTCTCTTGGATGCAATCCACGAAGAACTTTCAGAGCCAACACATCGACCTACGTTGCTGTTGTATGGCGAGAGCCTGGGTGCGCGAGTGCAGGAGGCAGCGGTCAATGCAGGACCTGCGGACCTGGACTATTACGGAATCTCGCACGCACTCTGGGTGGGCACCCCGGGCGGTGTTGCATCCGACCAATTCCACGAACTGTGTGCAGGCGAGTCGATCACCGTTGACCGGCCTGAGCAGATCCCGGTGGCATTTCCCGGCGCCCGTCCACGAGTGTGGTTTCTTGAGCACGACGGAGACCCGGTGGTGCGGTTTCGCCCTGATCTAGCCCATCGACGCCCCACCTGGCTCAGTGCTGGACCGCGCGGCCGGCATGTTCCCACCTCGATGGAATGGAAGCCGGGGATCACCTGGGCGCAGGTTCTCATTGACACCCTGTTTGCCACGAATGTGAAACCGGGGGATTTTCAGAGTATGGGACACGACTATCGGGCTGATCTGGGGCAGGTTGTGGCGGCTGCCTTCGAACTTCCTCTTGAGGGTGATGCCGTCCTTCGACTCGATGACCGGCTGAGGCAAATTGAGATCAACAGAGCCCGACGGATTGCGGCGGAGTAGCCGGAACTGTAGAACGGCTACCATGGGCAGGTACGTCCCGCTCTCGAGCGGTTCCTCTAGGTGAAAGGCCAGCTCCCCATGGCTCATTCCTCGTTCGTAGGCCGCGACATGGCCGTCGATCTCGGAACCGCGAACACCCTTGTGTATGTACGCGGCCGAGGCATCGTCTTGAACGAGCCTTCCGTCGTTGCCATTAACAGCAACACGGGTGGAATTTTGGCGGTGGGATCTGAAGCGAAGCGGATGATCGGTCGCACTCCCGGAAACATCGTGGCGATTCGACCATTGAAAGACGGTGTGATTGCCGACTTCGACACCACAGAGCGCATGCTCCGCTACTTCATCCAAAAGGTGCATCGTCGTCGTCATCTGGCAAAGCCACGTCTGATTGTGTGCGTGCCCTCGGGCATCACCGGAGTTGAGCAGCGCGCAGTCAAGGATGCCGGTTATGCGGCTGGCGCGCGTAAAGTTTTCATCATCGAGGAACCGATGGCTGCTGCGATTGGTGCTGGTCTTCCGGTGCACGAGCCGATGGGCAACCTCGTTGTTGACATCGGTGGCGGCACCTCCGAAGTCGCTGTTATTTCTCTGGGCGGCATCGTGACGAGTTTGTCCGTGCGTGTTGGCGGCGACGAACTAGACAGCGCGATCATTCAGTACGTCAAGAAGGAGTACTCGCTGATGCTGGGCGAGCGCACCGCTGAAGAGATCAAGATCGCCATTGGTTCGGCGTTCCCGATGCCAGATGAGCCTCACGCGGAAATTCGCGGCCGAGATCTGATCACGGGTTTGCCACGCACCGTCGTTGTGTCCGCTGAGGAAATCAGGCGTGCAATTGATGAGCCGGTTAACGCGATTGTGGATGCGGTAAAGGCGACTCTGGATCGCACACCACCTGAACTTTCTGGCGACATCATGGATCGCGGGATCGTGCTCACCGGTGGTGGAGCTCTTCTGCGCGGACTCGATGAGCGCCTTCGCCACGAAACCGGAATGCCCATCATCATCGCTGATAACCCATTGGACTGCGTGGCGCTTGGCTCGGGCAAGTGTGTAGAGGAGTTTGACGCCCTGCAGCAGGTTCTGGTCTCCGAACCCCGTCGCTAACCAACCGCCACCATGCTGCCTCGCCGTACCCGGATCGTTCTTGCGGTCTTGGTCGTGGCATCCCTCACGTTTGTGATTCTCGATCTCCGCGGTGGCGATGGACCCTTCTCCAGCGCTCGAGCGGCCGCTTCGGCTGTATTTGGTGGAGTGCAACGCGCGGCCACCACAGTGTTCTCTCCCGTGATCGGCGCAAGCGACTGGTGGAGTAGGCAACGGGACCAGGCTGCGCAGATCGGTGAACTCCGCGCTGAAAACGACAACTTAAAACTGCTCGTCGAAATGGGCGCAAACGATCGCGCGCGGGCAGAAGCGTTGGATGAACTGTTGCGAGTGGCTGGTGTTGGTAGGTATCGAATTATTCCTGCAGAAGTTATTGCAGTGGGCCCGGCACAAGGTTTCGCTTGGACAGTCACCATCGACACGGGTACCAACGATGGCATCGAACAAGACATGACTGTCATCAATGGCCAAGGTCTTGTTGGTCGGGTGGTCAAGACAACGACCAACTCCTCGACCGTGGTGCTGTTAGTGGATGCATCTGCCGCGGTCGGCGGTCGGATAGCGGGCTCCGATGAAATCGGCATCGTCTCTGGCACGGGCCGGCAGGATTCACTCGAGTTTCAACTGCTCGACCCCCTTGCTCAATTGCGCGCGGGTGATGCCATTGTCACTTTCGGATCACGAGGTGGCCGTCCATATGCGCCCGGGTTACCAATCGGTGAGATCGTTGACGTGAGTGGCAGTGCTGGGCAACTGACCCGGGTGGCTACCGTCAGGCCATTTGCCAACGTGTCCGCACTCAGTGTTGTTGCAGTGGTGGTGCGTCCACCTCGTGAGGACCCGCGAGATTCGGTCCTCCCGTCTGCACCCGTTGGGTCCCCGTCACCCTCGCCTTCACCACTTGCACCTGGAACCGATTCATCGGTGAATGAAGAGCAGGCGGCAACCCCTGAACCGACTGTCCCAATTGAAGGACCGGCGACTCCGATACCTGCAGGTGAGTGACGGATGTACTGGCGTCAAGGACTCGTCATGGCTTCGGCCATTACGTTTGCATTGGTACTCCAACTATCGGTACTGAGTCGGTTGGGCCTACCCGGTGCTACCCCGGATCTGCTTGTGGTGACAGTTGTCGCATTGGCCCTTGCTATGGGCCCCACCCAAGGAGCGGTCGCAGGATTTGCGGCAGGAGCACTTCTTGACATCGCGCCGCCCTCTGACACCGTGATCGGCATCAACTCGATCGTGTACTTGGTCATCGGTTATCTCGCGGGTCTGGCACTTGATCCACGGGACCGAACGGTGCCCATCACCATTGGCATCGTTGGCTTGAGTACGGCAGGTGCCACCCTGGCGACCACGGCCCTGTCCGGGCTTCTAGGCAATCCGCGGGTGCTGTGGGACCAAGTTCCAAGCCTCACCTTGAGCAGCGCCCTGTACGGAGTTTTGCTGGCACCGCTCGTGGTGCCGACCATCGCCTGGATTGTGAGGCGCGTCACACCTGAAGTGGTTCTCGACAGGGTGGGAACCCCCGGATTGGGCTGAGCGTCGTACCGTCATACCTGTGCGTTCAGTGATGAACGTGTAGGCAGATGGTCGGCCATCCTTGGATGCCAGCCTGAGAAGAAGGAGCGTGAGGCGTGAGCGAGCGTTCCAACCTACGACTCCTCGTGCTCGGCGTTCTGGTGATTTCCTTGTTGGGAACCATGCTCGCTCGGTTGTTCTACCTCCAGGTGCTCGAAGGCTCGGAGTACCGAGCTGCTGCTGTCAATAACACGGTCCGTGAAGTGGTGGAACCGGCCGTTCGCGGACTCGTTGTCGATCAGGCGGGTCGCCCGCTGATCTCCAATCGAACCTCACTGGTTGTCACGGTGGATCGACTAGCGCTGCAACGCGAGGATGACAAGGGCGAGGCAGTGATTGCCCGTCTGGCCAATATCTTGGACCTGCCCCAAGAGAACATTGCAGATCGCTTGAAGACCTGTGGTTCAGAGGGGGCAAAGCCACCGCCGGTGTGCTGGAACGGGTCGCCCTACCAGCCGATACCGATCGCCTCCGACGTGCAGGCGCAGACCGCGCTCACCATCATGGAGAAGCGCTCTGACTTTCCTGGAGTCAACGCGAAACTCTCCGCGATTCGTGAATACCCGGCACCGTTCAACGTCAACGCTGCTCACATTTTGGGTTACCTCGGTCCCGTTACTGAGGAGCAGTTAACGGAACAGGGCGACTCCGAAAGGTGGGACAGATTGCGTCGCACCGATGTGGTGGGCCGCTCTGGAGTCGAGGACTTCTATGACACGCAACTTCGTGGCAAGCCTGGCGTCACGACGTTGGCGGTGGATACTGCTGGTCGAGTGACGGGCACCTTAGAAGAAATGGCCCCGAAATCCGGCGATTACCTTGTTTCTTCGATCGATGCCCATCTGCAATCGGTAGTGGAGAAGGAACTGGTCGGGGCGGTGCAGCGAGCCCAGCGACAAGGATTTGCAGGTGATTCTGCAGCCGCAGTGGTGCTGGATGTGCGAAATGGGAACGTGCTTGCAATGGCGAGTTATCCCACCTACGACCCGAGCATCTGGGTTGGTGGCGTCACCCAAAAACAATTCAATTCGTTGATGGAGAGTGACTCACTTGCCTCGAACGCCATTCAGGGCCTTTTCGCTCCTGGATCCACCTACAAGGTGGTGAGTACCGCGGCGGCCGGCCGCGAGGGGTACACGCTGTACGGCGATTACAACTGCCCGAAAAAAGTGACATTGGGAACGCAGACATTCCGAAACTATGAATCTGCCGGCTATGGCCGAATTCCACTCTCTCGCGCCCTTGAGGTCAGTTGCAATACCGTTTTCTACGGCATCGCGAACCGGATGTGGGAGCAGGCTGGTGGAAGTGACGCGACTCGAAGCTCAGCTGATCCGATAGCAGAAACTGCCACCCTGTTTGGTTTCGGTGCCAGAACCGGTATCGACCTTCCGGGTGAATCCCGCGGGCGAGTTTCTGGTCGGGAGTTCAAAGCAACCAACTGGGAGGCACAAAAAGACACCTGGTGCAAGAACGCGGTTGAGGGCTACCCCGAAACCCGGAAAACCGACAAAAAGTTGGCCGACTATTTCACGGCACTGGATAAAGAGAATTGTGCTGACGGATTCCGCTGGCGCGAGGGTGATGCGCTGAACGCTGCGATCGGGCAGGGCGACACGATTGTCACCCCATTGCAAATGGCGGTCGCTTATGCAGCCATTGCAAATGGCGGAACTGTGTATCAACCCCGGGTGGTCAAGGCGATCGTGGACTCTGAGGGAAGGACCGTCGAAAAATTCGAACCCAAGGTCAACTCGCAGCTCGATGTTCCGCGATCCACAATCAATTTTTTGCGCCGGACACTTCCTGGGGTGACCACTGATGGATCCGGTAAAGATCCTTTCATTGGGTTCCCGCTGGATCAAATCCCGGTGGCTTCGAAAACTGGTTCGGCCCAGGTCACTGGTGACAAAGTCTCAACTTCATGGTTTGCCTCCTACGCTCCCGCAGATAAGCCTCGATATGCGGTGGTCATGATGGTGACTCAAGGTGGCACTGGTTCAAAAACGTCTGGTCCAGGCGTGCGCAAGATTTACGAAGCACTCTTTGGAGTCAAAGGCAGCTCGATCGACCCATCGCGCAGCGTGCTCGTTGATGGTGTGCCCAGCAAGAAACTCCCGACCATCCGACCCGACGGCACTCCGGTGATTCCTCGCGGTGATCAATCGGGATTCCCAGAGCAAGCAGGGGCGGGTTCCTAATATGTCTGGATCCTTTGTCGCAGATTCGCCACAGGTGTCGAGTTTTCCCACCCGTGATCGTGGAATCGGTTATTGGCGCAATCTGGACTGGCTGCTGCTGATTTCTGCTATCGCACTCACATTCTTTGGTTCCGTGCTGGTGTGGTCGGCAAGCCGCGCCGACCTCGCATCGGAAACTGATCCGCAGTCCTACCTCAAACGTCACCTCATCAACATCGCGATCGCGCTCGTGCTGGGCTACATCGCATCTCGACTCAATTACAGGTGGTTGAGGGCGTACACGCCGGTGTTGTACGGAGCGTCCCTTGTTCTGCTGCTGCTGCCGTTTGTGCCGGGTCTGGGAACCACGATCGCTGGTGCTCGTGCCTGGATCAGCCTGCCTGGCGGCTTCACAATTCAGCCCTCGGAGTTCGCCAAGATTGCTGTCATCTTGATGATCGCGGCCTTGCTCTCAGAACGACGAGACGTCGAAGAAGAACCGACGACCCGAGATATTTTGTGGTCGATGGTGAGCGGTGCAGCACCCATTGCGATCATCTTGGTACAAAACGACACCGGCACCGTCCTGGTGATGGGTGCAATTGTGCTGTCCCTGATTGCTGTTTCCGGTGCGCCAACAAAGTGGGTCATTGGATTGATCGGTGGGGCAGTTATTTCGATCATGGTGGCTATTCAGTTGGGTCTGCTGAAGGAATATCAAGTTCAGCGGTTAACGTCGTTCATCAATCCAGGCGATGACCTCGGAAGTGCCGCATACAACGCGAACCAGGCCCGCATTGCCATCGGTGGCGGCGGCGTTCAGGGGTATGGATTATTTGCTGGGCCACAAACCCAGGGCAAGTTCGTTCCCGTGAACGAAAGTGACTTCATTTTTACGGTTGTCGGTGAAGAGCTTGGGTTTGTCGGTGCAGCCCTGCTCATTGTGCTGCTGGCCGTTATCTTGTGGCGGGCTGCCATGATCGCGTGGCGAGCCGACGATATGTACGGGCGCCTGGTCGCAACAGGAGTGCTCGCCTGGTTCGCCTTCCAATCCTTTGAAAACATCGGCATGACGTTGGGCATCATGCCTATTACTGGGATCCCACTTCCCTTCGTCTCGGCCGGAGGCACCTCCATGATGTCCACCTGGATAGCCATTGGCCTGCTGCAGACAGTGCGGCTGCACGCGGCGAGTGATTCGCGGATCTGACGCGACTGGGTACCCTGAGGACATGACCGTTGAAGTGAACGCTGAGTTGATTGCCGAAACTGCGCGCACCCGCGACGGTGCAAGTGTTTTTGATCGACTGGAGCGCTTGCTGCCTCTTGTGAGCAAACCGATCCAGTATGTGGGCGGCGAGGTCAACGCGGTTCATACCGATTGGGAAGCAGCTGATGTGCGCTGGGCGATCATGTACCCCGACGCTTATGAGGTGGGCGCACCGAACCAGGGCGTGCAGATCCTCTATGAAGTGATCAACGAACGCCCCGATGCGTTGGCCGAGCGCACCTATGCGGTGTGGCCAGATCTTGAAGCCTTGATGCGCGAGCACGGTGTTCCGCAGTTCACCGTTGATGGCCATCGGCCGGTCGGAGATTTTGACGTCTTGGGTTTGTCTTTTAGTACCGAACTCGGCTACACGAACATGCTCACCGCTATCGATCTGGCCGGGATTCCGTTGCACGCGGTGGATCGCACCATCGACCACCCGATCGTGCTGGCCGGTGGCCACGCAGCCTTCAATCCGGAAACCATCTCGGATTTCATTGACGCGGCGGTTCTCGGCGATGGTGAAGAAGCGGTGCTGTTGATCACCGACATCATCAAAGAGTGGAAGTTGACCGGTCGACCAGATGGCCGGATCGGACTCCTTCAGCAACTAGCAAAAACTGGTGTTGTTTACATTCCGCAGTTCTACGACGTCGAGTACCTGCCTGATGGGCGCATCATGCGCGTGACCCCAAATCACGCAGAGGTGCCATGGCGGGTGCGCAAGTTCACGCTGATGGATCTTGATGCGTGGCCGTACCCCAAGGCTCCATTGGTCCCGCTGGCTGAGACTGTGCACGAGCGCATGAGCGTGGAAATCTTCCGTGGTTGCACGCGCGGTTGCCGTTTTTGTCAGGCCGGCATGATCACGAGGCCCGTCCGTGAACGCAGCATCACCGGAATCGCCGAGATGGTGCAGAACGGTTTAGAAAAGACCGGCTATGAAGAAGTAGGTTTGCTGTCGCTGTCCAGCGCGGATCACTCTGAGATCGCCGACGTTGCTCGCAACCTGGCTGATCGCTACGAGGATTCGCAAACCTCTCTTTCCTTGCCCAGTACACGTGTCGATGCATTCAACGTCGATTTGGCAAATGAGCTTTCGCGCAACGGGCGCAGAAGCGGTCTTACGTTCGCACCCGAAGGTGGCAGTGAACGAATGCGCAAGGTGATCAACAAGCAGGTCACCGAAGAAGACCTGATTCGCACCGTCACGACCGCCTACGCAGCTGGCTGGCGCCAGGTGAAGTTGTACTTCATGTGTGGCCTGCCCACTGAGACCGACGATGACGTGCTGCAGATCGCCACGCTTGCCCGTGAAGTGATCAAGGCCGGGCGAGCAGTCACCGGTCGACGCGACATCAAATGCACGGTGTCGATCGGTGGATTCGTTCCCAAGCCGCATACGCCGTTCCAGTGGGCTGCCCAACTCGACCATGAGTCGACGGATTCTCGTCTGCACAAACTCCGCGACGCGATCCGTCAAGACCGTGAATACGGCAAAGCAATTGGTCTGCGCTATCACGATGGCAAGCCGGGCATCGTTGAAGGATTACTCTCGCGCGGGGATCGACGAGTAGGCCGAGTCATCGAAGAGGTCTGGCGCCAAGGTGCCCGCTTTGATGGCTGGTCGGAGCACTTTGACTACGAACGTTGGATGGCCGCAGCGCAGGTTGGTCTTGCCGGAACCGATGTTGACGTTGACTGGTACACGATTCGTGAACGTCAGCAAAACGAAGTACTGCCGTGGGATCACTTGGATTCGGGCCTTGACAGCGAATGGCTGTGGGAGGACTGGCAAGACGCACTTGAAGAAGTGGCCGTCGATGATTGCCGTTGGACGCCCTGCTTCGACTGCGGAGTCTGCGACCAGATGAGCACCCAAATCGAGATCGGCCCAACCGGTGTCGTTGATTTGCCGATGCCCGTGGTGAGCCGTCCCTCGTTCGTTGCAACTGGTGGCGGTGCGTGAGCAGGCAGGCACCCGTTCGGGATTTCGCACCCACAGTCCAGCGCCTTCGGATTCGCTACGCCAAGCGTGGCCGATTGCGCTTCACGAGTCACCGTGACTTTCAACGGGCACTCGAGCGGGCAATTCGGCGCGCTGGGGTGCCGGTGGCGTTCAGCACCGGCTTTTCACCACATCCAAAGATCTCGTATTCCAACTCAGCACCGACCGGCGCTGCCAGCGAGGCTGAATACGTCGAAATCGGGGTGACGGTCGAGTGCGACCCCGGTTTGGTGGGTGCCGCTCTTGATTCGGCTCTTCCTCCGGGACTAGACATCGTCGACGTTGTGATCGCTTCCTCATCGGACTTCGCTGCCCGACTTGAGGCGAGTCGGTGGCGGATTGAACTCCATGAGGCCGACCGAGCCCAAGTGGAGGCGGCCGTGGCCACCTTTTTGGCGGCTGACGAGGTTGAGGTGCAGCGCCTCATGAAGTCCGGGATGCGAACCTTCGATGCCCGGGCGGCTGTCGTCGAGGCGCTGGTCCTACCCGAACTCGATGCCGAACTCGATACCGGAGCGGCAGGGGCAGCTGATTCCAACGGGTGTGTCATACTCGAACTGGTCGTCCGACACACAACCCCGTCGGTTCGACCCGATGACGTTCTATCCGCACTGCGGCGAGTAGCCGACCTCGTGCCGCCAGCACCCCCCAGGGTGACCCGGCTGGCACAGGGGCCGCTCGACCCAGTGAGTTGCAAGGTCAATGATCCATTTGGACCTGACCGAGCTGGAGTCGAATAGCCATCGGTGAATATCGGTGATGCCCGCTACCTAGCCCGCTCACCGCGTTCACAAAATCCAGGCTTGATGCGTCAGGGCGCTACCACTTCGGTTTCCCCAGCGCATCCGAACCGCGCGGTGCGGCCATATGTGCCAGCTGCGCTCGATAGGAGTGCGACCCATGGTCGACAACAAAGAAACCCCAGATCAGCCCGTCACTCGGCCGCGTCGTCGAGCGGCTGCCCGCCCTGCTGGCCCGCCACCCGTAGCGACGTCGCCTGCTGACACCGCTTCTTCGGCGAGCGACAGTGCGAAGGGCGTGACGGCGGCACCCAAGAAGGCCAGCCGCAAGAAGACTGCTGCTCCGGAGAAGAATGCTCCGGAAAAGAATGCTCCAGAGAAGAATGCTCCGGAGAAGAAGTCGGCCAAAAAAGCCACCAAGAAGTCTGCGAAGTCGGCTGAGAAAGCGACTCCTGACGCGCCAAGTGCGGTCGCTGAGACACCCAGCACCAAGGCCACGGCATTCTCGGCACCGCTGTTCCAGGCACCAGAGGTGGTCGAGGTCGCACCCCGATCCGCCGGCCGTTCACGACGCTCCACGGCCAAGCCGGACGGCGGCGCAGAGACTGAAGAGACTTCGACGACAAACCCCGAAGCACCAGCAGATTCTGTTGAAGGTGAATCGGATGCTGATGCCGATCGCCGGCGTCGTCGCAGGCGAGGTGGCCGTGGTCGCAAGCGCCGCACTGAAGGTGATGCGGTCGCAACTGAAGATGGTGATGCGGGCTCTGATTCCGCTGATGAGTCAGGGGAGTCCGCCGAAGACTCTGAGGACTCAGATGCCTCTGATGCCACGAAGCGCCGCCGCCGCCGTCGTCGTCGTGGTGCCGATGGTGATCTTGAACTGTCGCCGGATGACCCGCCCAACACGGTGGTCAAAGTGCGCGAACCCCGAACAAAGGCCTCAGAGGACGCTGGCTCGATGCGCGGTTCCACGCGCCTGGAGGCAAAGAAGCAGCGCAGGAGAGAAGGCCGCGAAGCCGGCCGTCGTCGGGCGCCAATCCTGACCGAGGCAGAGTTCCTTGCCCGTCGTGAGTCGATCGAGCGGGTAATGGCGGTGCGCCAAAGCGGCGACCGCACGCAGATCGCCGTTCTCGAAGATGGCGTTCTCGTCGAGCACTATGTAACGCGTGGATCATCGTCGTCGATGGTGGGCAACGTGTACCTCGGTCGCGTGCAAAACGTGCTACCCAGCATGGAGGCAGCCTTCGTCGATATTGGGCGCGGCCGCAATGCCGTTCTGTATGCCGGCGAAGTCAATTGGGACGCCGCTGGTTTGGATGGCCAACCCAAGCGCATTGAATTCGCCTTGAAGTCCGGTGATCCGGTGCTCGTGCAAGTGACGAAGGATCCGGTCGGGCAGAAGGGCGCCCGGCTAACAAGTCAGATTTCCTTGCCCGGACGTTTTTTGGTCTACGTTCCCGATGGGTCGATGACCGGCATCAGCCGGAAGCTGCCAGACACTGAGCGTTCCCGCCTGAAGTCCATTCTCAAGCGCGTTATGCCAGAAGAGGCGGGCGTGATCGTTCGCACCGCCGCTGAAGGTGCACCTGAAGATGCGCTCGAACAAGACGTTGAGCGGTTGCAGGCACTGTGGAAAGACATTTCCGACGCAACTGTGAGTGCAGCGCCGCCCACCTTGCTGTACGGGGAACCCGATCTGGCGATCAAGGTGGTCCGTGACATTTTCAACGAAGACGTCACAAAGTTGATCGTGTCTGGTTCATCGGCATGGACCACGATTGATGCATACATCAGCGCGGTCGCACCCGATCTGCTTGACCGTCTTGAGAATTGGGTGTCACCGGAAGAAATCTTCACGCACTTCCGGGTTGAAGAGCAGTTAATGAAAGCGCTCGATCGCAAGGTGTACCTACCCTCAGGTGGATCACTCGTGATCGATCGCACTGAGGCCATGACAGTGGTCGACGTCAACACCGGAAAATTCACTGGTGCCGGCGGCAACCTCGAACAGACCGTCACCAAGAACAACCTTGAAGCTGCAGAAGAGATCGTGCGTCAACTCAGACTCCGCGATATCGGCGGCATCATCGTGGTCGACTTCATCGACATGGTGTTGGAAAGCAACCGCGATTCAGTGCTCCGCCGGCTGATCGAGTGCCTTGGGCGAGATCGCACCAAGCATCAGGTGGCAGAGGTCACCTCGCTCGGTTTGGTGCAGATGACCCGCAAGCGCATCGGCTCTGGACTCATCGAGTCATTCTCGGAGAACTGCGAAGCATGCAACGGGCGAGGCATCAAGGTGTCCCTGGCCAGCGATCCACATGATCACGTTGTGCAGCGCAGCCGCAAGCCTGCCGGGGTGGTCGATCCGGCCGAGGTGGCAGCCCGCGCACTGAGCGCCGCACCTGAAATTCTCCCCTCTGACGAGGAAGAGATCGAGGAAGAGATGGTGGTCCTTGAGACCTTTGAGATCGACGCTGAGCGAGCCGCCAGCGATGGTCCCGATGAGGCCGCGGAGGAGGCGGTTTGACCCTGCCGAGGCAGGTTCCCTATTCTTGTCCCTTGCGCCCTTGAAACGGGTGCCCCTGTATCCACTGATGAGGAGTTCGTCGTGTACGCCATTGTCCGAGCCGGCGGTCGCCAGGAGAAGGTTGCCGTGGGCGACATCGTGGTCATGGACCGTGTTCAAGGCAAGCCAGGCAGTGCAGTTTCCCTGCCTGCTGTCCTCGTCGTTGACGGTTCCTCTGTCACCACTGAAGCCAAAGCACTCGCTGCCTACTCCGTGACCGCAGAGATCCTCGACCACCGTCGTGGACCAAAGATCGACATCTTGAAGTACAAGAACAAGACCGGCTACCGCCGCCGCATGGGGCATCGTTCCGAGCTCACCGCGGTCAAGGTCACCGGCATTACGGCAGGGAAGTGACTCATGGCGCATAAGAAAGGTGCTTCGAGCACCCGCAACGGCCGCGACAGCAACGCCCAGCGTTTGGGCGTCAAGCGTTACGCAGGCCAGTTGGTCAACGCAGGCGAGATCTTGATCCGTCAGCGCGGCACGCATTTTCACCCGGGCCAGAACGTCGGACGCGGTGGCGATGACACCCTGTTCGCCCTCGAAGCCGGCACAGTTGAATTCGGTACCCGTCGCGGCCGCAAGGTCGTCAACATCGTCGCAGGCGAGTAAATCGCCAATTCGTGACATGCAGACGTGACACGCACGTATTGCGAGAGGGCGGGCCGAGTGGCCCGCCTTTTTGCATTCAGACCAGAGGAAATTAACAAGGAGGTGCTGCGATGACGAGTTTCGTTGACCGCGTCATTGTGCACGCGTCCGGCGGTAACGGTGGCCATGGCTGTGCATCGATTCATCGAGAGAAGTTCAAGCCGCTGGGCGGACCCGATGGCGGCAATGGTGGCCGCGGCGGCGATGTGATTGCCGTTGTCGATCCGCAGGTGACCACGCTGCTCGAGTTCCATCACGGTCCGCACCGCAAAGCCAACAACGGTAAGCCAGGCCACGGTGGCCACCGCAGCGGCGCGGAGGCCGACGACATCGTGCTGCGGGTGCCCAGCGGAACAGTGATCACCACACCTGAGGGTGAAATGCTCGCCGACCTGGTCAACCCGGGTGAAACGTTCATGATTGCTCGTGGCGGCCGTGGTGGCCTCGGCAATGCCGCGCTTGCCTCCCCTCGCCGCAAAGCTCCTGGTTTCGCGCTGCTCGGTGAGCCAGGTGATAGCCGCGATGTGATCTTGGAATTCAAGTCGGTGGCAGATGTAGCACTCGTGGGTTACCCGAGTGCGGGTAAGTCCAGTCTGATCGCCGCGCTATCTGCTGCGCGCCCCAAGATCGCCGATTACCCGTTCACCACGTTGGTGCCCAACCTTGGTGTGGTCAGTGCTGGCGATGTGGTCTACACCGTGGCTGACGTGCCCGGTCTGATCCCCGGGGCCAGTCAAGGCAAGGGACTAGGCCTTGAGTTCCTTCGTCACGTGGAGCGGTGCAGTGTCATTGTGCACGTTGTTGATTGCGCCACCATGGAACCAGGCCGGGATCCGCTCGATGATCTCGATGTGATTGAAGCTGAACTCGAGTCATACGGTGGCCTTGCTGATCGTCCTCGCCTCGTGGCGTTAAACAAGATGGATATTCCCGATGCTCGGGTCATGGCCGAACTGGTGCGGCCAGGGCTTGAGGAGCGCGGTTACAAAGTTTTTGAGATCTCGGCAGTCACCCATGAAGGACTGCGGCCGCTTTCCTTCGCCATGGCTGAACTTGTCAAGGCGGCACGTGCGGACCTCGCCCCGCTCGACATAGCGCGCATCGTCATCTCGCCCAAGCCGGTCAATGAGGTTGGCTTTGTTGTTGTTGTGGAAGACGATGGCTTCCGGGTGCGGGGTGAACGGCCCGAACGCTGGGTCCGGCAAACAGATTTCGGCAATGAAGAGGCCGTTGGCTATCTCGCCGATCGTCTTGCGCGCCTAGGTGTTGAGGACGAACTTGTCGCCAAGGGCGCATTGCCTGGGTGTTCGGTGATGATCGGGCCGGAAGATAACGCCGTGGTATTCGACTGGCATCCCACGATCCTCGCGGGGGCTGGGCCTAACCAGGGTCCACGTGGAACCGACGTGCGCGTGGATCTTCTCCAACGAGACAGTGTGGACGAGTAATGACGGCGCGTCGACGAATCGCAGAAGCCGAGCGCATCGTCATCAAGGTTGGTTCGTCCTCGCTCACCTCAGCAGGTGGTGGTCTCGATGTTGCTCGTTTGGATCACCTCGTTTCCCTAGTCGCTGAGCGAATTTCCCGCGGTACCCAAGTCGTGTTGGTCTCAAGTGGTGCTATCGCCGCAGGCTTTCCGATTCTTGGTCTCTCTTCTCGTCCGCGCGATCTTCCGACCCAGCAGGCAGCCGCCAGCGTGGGTCAAGGTCGGTTGGTCTCCCATTACACGCAAGCTTTTGAACGCGCAGGAATTTCCGTGGGCCAGGTGTTGCTGACGTCCGACGACGTCACTCGCCGAAGTCACTACAAAAATGCGCAGCAGACTTTCTTTCGCCTACTTGACCTTGGCGTGGTTCCGATCGTCAATGAAAACGACACCGTCGCAACCGATGAGATTCGACTTGGTGACAATGACCGTCTGGCGGCACTTGTTGCCCATGTGGTGCAGGCGCAGGCCTTGATCTTGCTGTCCGATGTGGAAGGGCTCTACGACGGCCCGCCAGATCGGGCAGGGGCTCAGCTGATCTCGGAAGTGCGTGATTCCTCTGATCTCGATGGTGTTCGGATCGGTGGCGTGGGCGCTGCGGGAGTTGGACTTGGTGGCATGACCACGAAGGTCCAGGCTGCTCGCATTGCGAATGCTGCTGGCATTCCGGTACTGCTTGCTTCAGCGGCGAACGCTGAAATGGCACTTACCGATGCCGAAACGGGAACTGTGTTCCACCCCACAGCTGAGCGCTCCTCCACTCGGATGTTGTGGCTGGCGCACGCCACCACCCCGAGCGGATCGTTGGTGCTTGATCCTGGTGCGGTTGCCGCGGTGGTCGACCGGCGCATGTCACTCCTTCCAGCCGGCATCACGGCGGTGAACGGAATCTTTGTTTCTGGAGATCCTGTCGACTTATTAGACGAAAGTGGCAACGCGGTGGCCCGAGGTTTGGTGAACTTTGACTCAGGTGAGTTGCCACAACTCATCGGCAGGTCCACCAAGGACCTGGCTCGGGAGCGTGGACCTGCGTATGAACGCGAGGTTGTCCATCGTGACGATCTGGTGATCATGACCTCGTAGGCCAATTTTGGGCTGGGCGGAAAGGGCACACGGCATGTCAACAGCCCCTATTTCGTTGAGCGAGCATCGCGCATCACGCACAGCACTGCAGCCAGAGGCCCCTTGCATGTGGCATGTGACCCTGACTGTTGCCGGTCCAACTGTTGATCAGGCGGATATCAAAGCGGGTCTTGAACGCTTGAGTTTCGAGCATCCCTTCCTACTGTCCGGTCGATTCACAAGTGACCGCGCTGAGGTCCGCTACTGGGAAGAGGCTGCCTCGGCTGCCGAGGTAAGTGCCATGGCACTAGGTCTGTGGACTGAACATCGGGAAAGTGCCCACCTCCCCGAATGGGAAGTGGTGGGGGTGGAGATCGTCGATCAAGAGACCTTCCGCCGCCGTGGCCGCTACGGTCACGACCAGCCCGGACTGGTCGGCATCGGGCGCGTCCTCCCGCTTTGACGAGTACCGTCCTCATGTGCCAAGCGATCTGAGTCCTGAACTGGATGAACTTGCTGCCATGGTTTCCAACGGTGGCGTTGCCGTGCTCAGTGGCGCCGGAATTTCGACGCAGTCGGGTATTCCTGACTACCGCGGGCCCAGCGGGGCTGCGATGCGCAAACACGCACCCATGACCTATCAGACCTTCACGAGGGATCCGATTGCGCGGCGCAGGTATTGGGCGCGCGGCTTTCTTGGTTGGCGGCAGATCGAAAAAGCCAGGCCCAATCCGGGCCATCTGGCCGTAGCTGCTCTTGAACGTGCCGGGTATGTCTCTGGCGTGATAACTCAGAATGTGGACGGGTTGCACTCTGAGGCCGGCTCGGTGAGCACGATTGATCTCCATGGCCGTCTCGACCGGGTGGTGTGTCTTGATTGTGGTGTGGTCGTTCCCCGGGTGGATGTTCACGACCGCATCCGAGCCGCGAACCTGAATTGGCAGGCGGTTGCTACCGCCATCAATCCCGACGGCGATGTGGATGTTCCTGAGGATCAACTCGATGAGTTTGTTGTGGTGGATTGCGCATCCTGCGGTGGAGTCCTGAAGCCTGATGTGGTCTATTTCGGGGAGCAGGTTCCGACCGATCGAGTGGCAGCGGCTTTCGACCTCACGGAGTCGGCCACAGCGCTTCTGGTGCTCGGCTCCAGCCTGCAGGTGTATTCCGGACGCAGGTTTGTGATGCGGGCTTCGGCGCGGGGGATTCCCGTCGCCATAGTGAACGACGGCGAGACCAAAGCTGATGATCTGGCCACCATTCGCATTCATGGTGAGCTCTCGCAGGTTCTGGGTCGTGTAGTCGGGCAGGTCGAGACATCGATCTCCGCGTAGGCTGGTGGCCATGGCTGCGGAAACAGTGGTAGATGAACGGGTTCTCGTGCATGACTGCGCCCTGCGAGCAAGAACCGCTGCCCGCGCCCTGCGGGTTCTGACCCGGGAAGCCAAAGACAACGCACTGCTCGCCATCGCGGATGCACTTGTTGCGGCCACGGATGCGATCACTGAAGAAAACCGTTCAGACATCGAACGGGCAATTGCGAATGGCACCTCGCCTGCGCTGATTGATCGACTGACTCTTGATGCCCCACGGATTGCCGCAATCGCGCAAGCAGTGCGGGAGGTTGCGGCCCTGCCCGATCCCGTGGGTGAGGTGGTGCGCGGGTACACCCTGCCCAACGGTTTGCAGGTGCGTCAGGTGCGGGTGCCCCTCGGTGTGGTCGGCATGATCTACGAGGCCCGTCCCAACGTCACAGTCGACGCAGCTGCGCTGTGCCTGAAGAGTGGTAACGCTGCTCTCTTACGCGGGTCTTCATCCGCCGCATCATCAAATGCCGCCTTAGCTGACGTGATGCGTGCCGCACTGGTCAGCGTGGGAGTGCCGGCTGATTGCGTACAACTTGTACCCGGCGACACCCACGATTCGGTGAAGCACTTGATGACTGCTCGCGGTCTGGTCGATGTGCTCATCCCGCGGGGTGGTGAATCCTTGATCCGAAGCGTCGTTGAAAACTCCACGGTCCCGGTCATCGAAACCGGTGTGGGGAATTGCCATGTATACGTCGATCGCGATGCAGACATCACGAAGGCGATCAGCATTGTGCTGAACAGCAAAGCGCAGCGCGTGAGTGTGTGCAATGCAGCCGAGACTCTCCTCGTGCACCGTGATATCGCTGATAAGTTTCTGCCGCGAATGCTCGATGCACTCAAGGCTGCCGGGGTAACGATCCACGGTGATGACCGCTTTGCCTTGCACGCTTCTTCTACGGGCATTGGCTTTGCGCCAGTCACCGATGAGGATTGGGCTGCCGAGTATTACTCGCTCGATATTGCCGCCGGCGTCGTCGACACGATTGACGATGCCATCTCCCACATCCAAACATGGTCATCCGGGCATACCGAAGCCATCGTCACCGACAGCCAGTCGGCGGCCGCCTACTTCGTTGCCAATATCGACTCAGCTGCCGTGATGGTAAATGCCTCAACCCGGTTCACCGATGGTGGCGAATTCGGATTCGGTGCTGAGATCGGCATCTCGACTCAAAAACTGCACGCGCGCGGCCCCATGGGGCTGACCGAACTCACCACCACCACCTATGTGGTGACCGGTGATGGTCACATAAGATCGTAAGAAGTCAAAAGATCCACAGAAGACAGAGAAGGGCAGAAAACCATGAGCGGAGTTATTGCCTCGGTTCTCGCGAGTGAGGCATCTGGCGGTGGCGATGTTGTGTCCCCGTACGTCTTTGGCGCTTTTGGCTTCGCTGCCCTCGTCGGACTGCTCATCATCACCGTGATGATCAACGTCGACCGCTGATCGATCCTGCATGCACCTGCGCATCGGGGTAATGGGCGGCACTTTTGACCCGATCCATCATGGCCACCT
>CAIXFB010000082.1 GCA_903918595.1 uncultured Actinomycetes bacterium | reverse complement strand
CTGGTCTCGTCGAAGGACACGACGTTGCCCTCGGAGAGCGGGCAAACGTCATCGTCACTGATGGCTTCACGGGAAATGTCGTGCTCAAGACCCTCGAAGGTGCCGTGCGATGGGCGGCGCATCGAATGGCTGAGGAATACGGCGACCCTGAACCTGCCCGCGCAGTGGTGGCTCGCACGGCGCGTGGAGATTTCGCGGGCGGAACCCTTCTGGGTGTACAAGGATTAACGGTTGTTGGTCATGGTGCCGGAACGGCTGAGGAAATCACCGCCTGCATTCTCTTAGCTGCCCGCGCTAGCCGTCATCGACTCGTGCCCGCCATCACGACCGGCACGCGCGAAGTTTTCGAACGGGTTGGTGTGTAGTGCTCTTCGATGATCGCGCTCAAGCCATCCTTGAGGTGCTGACCGGTGCGCTGCAGGTTGATTTCAGCGGTGCTCGTCCGGATACTCCGCTGCATGCTTTCTCCATCGAGCCGTCCGACTGGATAGTAATTCTGACCGCGCTTGAGACTGCATTTTCTGGATCAACAGTCCTCCTGACCGATACAGGGGTTGAAAACTGTGTAACGCTGGGCGATCTCGTAGAGCTTGTGGAGGTGAACCTGTAATGGAAACACCACAATTGGCTGAGCTCATCAAGGCTCTCAACGTTTCCATTGAACCGACCATCTTGAATCAGGCGCTGACGCACAGATCCTTTGCCTATGAAAACGGTGGATTGCCCACGAATGAACGACTCGAATTTCTTGGCGATGCAGTGCTCGGTCTCGTCGTCACCGAGAACCTCTACGCCATGTTCCCAGATGAGCAAGAAGGGCAACTCGCAAAACTCAGGGCCGCCGTTGTCAATGCACAGGCGCTAGCCGATGTAGCTCGGACTCTCGATGTGGGCAGTTATCTCAAGCTCGGGAAAGGCGAGGAGTCCACGGGCGGACGAGATAAGTCATCGATCCTCGCCGATGCTCTGGAGGCTGTGATTGGTGCCATATTCATCGCGAATGGTCTCGCATCAGCCCGAGAGTTCATTGAATCGATGTTCAACCCCTTGATCTTGGCGTCAAGCGGCATGGGTGCCGGGTTGGACTGGAAGACCTCGCTCCAGGAAGTTTCTGCGTTGCTTGAACTCGGGGTCCCGGTCTACAGCTCAACTCATGTGGGCCCAGATCACGAAAAACTCTTCACTGCTGAAGTGTTGGCAGGTGGATCAGTCATGGGCACCGGAACCGGGCGCTCCAAGAAAGTCGCTGAACAAGAAGCAGCGGCGCAGGCGTATTCGGTGCTGATGGCTCGGTACGAAGCGCATCAAGCACAGGCTGGTGAGTAGAGGTTTTCAGTGCCCGAACTTCCTGAAGTTGAAGTCGTCCGACGTGGAGTAGATGCGTGGGCCATTGACCGGGTTATTTCTCGGGTTGAGGTGCACCATGTGCGTGTTGCCCGTCGACAGGAACGCGATTTCGCTGCTGATCTTTTGGGAGTTTCTTTTCGTTGCGCAAGTCGACGTGGCAAATTTCTTTGGCTACCCGTGCGAGATGAGCCGTACGCGCTCGTTATTCATCTTGGTATGAGTGGCCAAGTTCTCATGCAGCCGACAGATTCATCCATCGAAGCCCACCTGCGCTTCCGGGTCACTTTCGCCGACCTTGGCCGTGAAATGCGGTTTGTCGATCAGCGCACTTTTGGTTGGGTCATGACTTCTCCGTTGGTGGCAGATGATGGTGGCGGCCAGGTGCCAGAAGTGGTTGCCCATGTGGCGCGCGACCCGCTGGATCCCCTTTTCGACGAGTTCGGATTTCTCGACCGATTGAGATCAAAAGACACAGAGATCAAGCGAGCTTTGCTCGATCAATCGCTGATTTCCGGGATCGGCAACATCTACGCCGACGAAGCTTTATGGCGGGCTCGGCTACACGGCGCTCGGTCCACGGCATCCCTACCGCGGCCCCGGGTGAAGGAACTGCTCAATCACGCCCGGGAGGTCATGTCGGAGGCCTTGGATCGAGGGGGAACCAGTTTTGACTCTCTCTACGTGAACGTGAACGGCGAATCCGGATACTTCGAGCGATCCCTCAACGCCTACGGCCGCGAAGGGGAGCCCTGTCCTCGGTGTGGCGGGCCCATCAGGCGTGAACGGTTCATGAATCGCTCAAGCTTCTCCTGCTCCAAGTGCCAGCGGCGGTCACCGGATAGAGTTTGGTGACACTTTGACCTGGCGGCATTCCCCACGCCCCACAGTGACCGGAGAACCGTGCATCTCAAGAGTTTAACCCTGAAGGGCTTTAAGTCCTTCGCGTCGTCGACGACCCTCCAATTCGAGCCTGGTGTCACCTGCGTGGTGGGGCCGAACGGCTCAGGCAAGTCCAACGTTGTCGATGCCCTCGCATGGGTCATGGGTGAGCAGGGGGCCAAGTCCCTTCGCGGCGGAAAGATGGAAGACGTCATCTTCTCCGGTACAACCGGCCGAGCCCCTCTGGGCCGCGCCGAGGTAGCGCTGACCATTGATAACTCCGATGGCGCACTTCCGATCGAGTACGCAGAAGTGACAATCTCCAGAACCCTTTTCCGCAATGGTGGATCTGAATACGCGATCAACGGCGATCCATGTCGGCTCCTCGATGTGCAGGAGTTGCTCTCTGACTCTGGTATCGGCCGCGAGATGCACGTGATCGTCGGTCAAGGCCAGTTGGATTCGATTCTTCATGCAACCCCAGAAGACCGTCGGGGTTTCATCGAGGAGGCCGCGGGCGTACTCAAGCACCGCAAGCGCAAGGAGAAGGCGCTTCGAAAACTCGATTCAATGCAGGCAAACTTGACCCGCTTGCAAGATCTCACCAATGAATTGCGCAGGCAGCTCAAGCCCTTGGGGCGACAGGCCGAAGTCGCCCGCCGTGCAGTAGTTATTCAAACCGATGTTCGCGATGCCCGCCTTCGCATCATGGCCGATGATCTCGTGCATATGAGGGAGGCGCTGGCCGCTGAAGTTGCAGATGAAACAGCCCTGCGCGAAAAGCAAGGCCTTCTTGACGGTGAACTCTCGGAGTTGCGTGCCGCTGAAGCAGAAGCTGAACACGACGCCGCCCAAGATGCGCCCGCCCTGACGACTGCCCAGGAAACGTGGTTTGCACTCAGTGGTCTGCGCGAGCGGTTCTATGGTCTTGTGCAACTGGCCGGAGAAAAGGTTCGACATCTTCAGCCTGAGCCTGAAGAGGAACAGACAGGTAGAGATCCTGATGCACTTGACTACGAGGCGCGAGCTCTGCGCACCGAAGAGTTTGAGTTAGGTCGCGAAGTTCAAGCACTTCGCGAGAAGTTGGCTGATTCCGAGAATTCGCGTAGTTCAGCAGAAGCAGCGCTTGCTACTGAGCAGACGCGCATCGCTGGTCTCGAACGAGTGGCTGCTGATCGCCGCGAGGGTTTGGCACGGCTGATTGGTCAAGTCAACGCGGCTCGGTCGCGCATGGACACACGGTCCACGGAAATCGAGCGCCTTGAAGCCCAGGTAGCAGAGGCCCAGGCTCGAAGCGAGGCTGCTCATACGGAATTTCAGAAAGTCGAAGTCGGTGTTGCGGGCCTCGCTGAAGGTGAAGTTGGCCTTGATGCAGAGTACGAGCGAGCCTCAACTGAGTTGGCTGCCGCTGATGGTGCGATGGAAAGCCTCCGATCGCAGGAGGGGTCCAACGAGCGCGATCGGGCCGCGGTCTCGGCAACTTGTGATGCACTGGCACTTGGTCTCGAGAGAAAAGATGCCACATCGGCCTTGGTTGCGGCATCTGACCGTTTGCCCGGGATGCTTGGTTCACTCGCATCACTGCTTCAGGTGGAACCGGGAGCCGAAGCTGCTGTTGCAGCGGTGCTCGGCGACCTCGCCGACGCCGTGGTAGTTCGCGGCATGGATGCAGCAACAGCATCGCTCGTACTTTTGAAGGAGGAAGAAGCGGGTCGTGGGGCACTGATCATCGCTGATTCCACCAGCATGCCGCAGGCGTCGAGTTCCTACAACGGCCCTGGTCGTGTCCTGTCTTCTGTGGTTCGCTGCGATGTTGAGATTCGCCCTGCGGTGGATCGCCTCCTTGCAGCAGCAGTTCTGGTGGATTCAATGGATCAGGCAGCGCAAGGGGTTGCTCAGCGCCCGGATCTGATCTGGGTCACTGTTGATGGCGATACTTTTTCATCAGGTGTGGCCAGAGGCGGCTCGCATCATGCACCCAGCCTCCTCGAGGTTCAAGCGGCATTTGATGATGCACGT
Source organism: uncultured Actinomycetes bacterium (assembly GCA_903918595.1). Taxonomy (GTDB): domain Bacteria; phylum Actinomycetota; class Actinomycetes; order S36-B12; family S36-B12; genus CAIXFB01. The sequence goes on along the minus strand of CAIXFB010000082.1, from coordinate 1,737 downwards.
TCAAAGCTTGCTGAAATTGAGCGGCGCGGGGAGCAGATTCGATTCGAGATGATCTCGGCTCGTGATGCACAAGCAGCTGCTTCTTCTCGTGTTGAAGCGGCCTTGCACAGGCTTCATGAGTCTGATGCCAGCATGGCGGCAGTCGCAGAGCAACTCGGTCAGCTCGGTCAAACCGCTCGTGCGGCGAGCGCTGAAGCCGATCGATTGGGCAACGCATTGGCCGCGTCAGTGCTCGCCCTTGCTAACGATCAGAATGCGCTGGGTGATTTGCAGAGTCGATTGACCTTGGTGGAGTCTGAGCCGGATGTGGATTTAGCTCAGGATGCCCGCGAAATCCTTCGCGATGCCGCTGAGCATTCCCGTGCGGTTGAGGTCGATGCCCGCTTGGCACTCCGCACTGGCGAAGAACGAGTAATGGCGGTGGCAGATCGCGCTGCTTCGTTGGAGCGAGATGCGATCAACGAGCGCGCTGCACGCGCTGCGGCATTGGAGCGCCGTGAGCGGCGGGCGCAGGCCCTTATTGTTGCCAGCGCTGTCTTGCGGGCCAGCCAAATTGCACTTTCTCACCTTGACGTATCGGTGACTGTTGCCGGGCGGCTGCGCCATGAAATTGAGCTTCGCACCAAGGAACGTGACGGTGCTTTGATCGGAATTCGGGCGCGTATCCGTGTTTTGGCGGGTGAACTTGATGCGCTCAAGGACAGCGTTCATCGCGATGAGGTGGCTCGCGCTGAACAACGTCTTCGCATTGAACAGTTGGAGACAAAAGCTCTCGAAGATTTTGGCGTTGAGTCGGATGTGCTTGCGGAGGAATACGGTCCTGATCAGTTGGTACCTCCATCACCGGTGGCCCCTGGCGACGAGATCGATCCGGATGCTCCCGAACCGGAGCCTTATCCGTATGTGCGCGAAGAGCAGGAAAAGCGACTCAAGACCGCAGAGAAGGGACTTGCGCTTCTGGGCAAGGTCAATCCTCTAGCGCTCGAGGAGTTCACTGCCATGGAAGAGCGTCACCGCTTCTTGACCGAGCAACTCGATGACCTGAAGCGCACCCGCGAGGACCTCATGGACATCGTGCGGGAGGTGGATGAGCGCGTTGAGCAGGTATTCACCGAGGCTTACCGCGATGTTGAGCGTGAGTTTGAACAGGTCTTTGCGCGCCTGTTCCCGGGTGGGGAAGGTCGCTTGATTCTGACCGATCCGTCCAACATGCTCACAACAGGAGTTGACGTAGAAGCGCGACCCCCTGGGAAGAAGGTCAAACGTCTTTCGCTGCTTTCCGGTGGAGAGCGGTCCCTCACGGCGGTTGCCTTCCTTGTGGCCCTGTTCAAATCAAGGCCGAGCCCGTTCTATGTACTCGACGAGGTCGAGGCAGCCTTGGATGATGTCAACCTCGGCCGCCTCATCGACATCATCGAGGAGCTGCGGTCATCGTCACAATTGATCGTCATCACCCACCAAAAGCGCACGATGGAGATCGCTGATGCGCTCTACGGTGTGTCGATGCGGGGCGATGGCGTTACTCAGGTGATTGGCCAGCGCCTGCGCGAGCAAGAATCCGCCTGATCTACTGGCAAGATGGTCGTTCATGGACTCCATTTCGTTCTTCTTGGTCGCTGCTGTTGTCGTTCTAGGCATTGTGGTGGGCGGGGGAATCGCCCTTCTGCGTTCACGATCTGCTCGAAAGACTGCACTTGCGCCGGCAAAGCCGCGTCCGGGAATCGATTACGCCCCAGG
>CAIXFB010000081.1 GCA_903918595.1 uncultured Actinomycetes bacterium | reverse complement strand
TCGGTTACGCGTTCATGCCAGATCTGCAGGTCTCAGCGAAATCGTGCTGCAGGGGACCGGAATCCGGTTGGGCCCGGTGGAACTGGCCGAGTCAGCGGGCATGCGGCTCACCCGGCTCTACCCGAAAACCCAGATCAAACCAGCAGTCCGAACGATCGTGGTCCCGAGACCGTCATCATCAGGGTCCGAATCATCAGGGAACACTGGCCTCAGTGGCGCACCCCTGCGCGACACAGAACTACTGGCGTGGGTGGAAGAATTGATAACCGCGATAATGCCCGTAGCACCATCATGATGACCAACCGACAAGGACGCATAGTGAAGACCCCTCGGAACACAACAGGCCGCCGTTCCCGCCTCACTGCGTATGCAGCAATTGCTGTTGTGGGCGTCTTCGTGTTGTCCGGCTGTGGATCTTCGCAAGCGGGCAATGCCGTGATGATGGACGATTACAGCATCACCGAGGCAGAGCTCAACGACCAGGTTCAGCAGATTCTCAGTGCCCAAGGGCGCAGTCCAGATGCAGCCTCGCAAGCCCTCGTTGTGACCACCCTTGATCGCATGATCACCACTCGCTTGGTCGACGCCGTTGCTCTTGATGCCGGGATTGAAGCGACGCAGGGTGAAATTGATGCAGCATTGGCGGCCTACTCCGAGCAGTCGGGTGGCCGGCAGGCCTTCGAGGATTCCCTCGTTGCGCAAGACATCGCACCGAGTCAGATTGAATCCATCATGCGTTTGAACATCTTGGCGGAGCGGCTAGGTGGCGCACTTGATCCCGCAGGGTCTCCCGAAACCCAATCAGCGGCGTTGCTGCAGGCCGTGGTTGATAAGAGTGTCGAGTTGGGAACTGAGGTCAGCCCGCGTTATGGAACATGGGATGGGCCTGCCTTGCAGGTTGGACCCGCTATCAACGATCTCTCTATCCCGCTGTCCGAGTAATTGAAGTGACTTCTCGATGACCAGCACTCCAGCTCCGGGAAGTCGATTCCTGGATCTGGTTGCAGTGCTCGATCAGTTGCGCTCGCCCGGTGGATGCCCGTGGGACGCCCGGCAAACCCACCAATCGCTGGTCGAATATCTGGTCGAAGAGGCCTACGAAACAGTTGAGTCCATTGAGAACGACGACGTCATCGGATTACGCGAGGAACTCGGCGACCTCCTATTGCAGGTGGTGTTCCATGCGCGGATTGCGGAAGAAGATGAAATTCACGGATTCAACATCGACGATGTCTCCGATGGCATCATCACCAAGTTAATCTCGAGACACCCGCATGTTTTTGGTGACGTGACAGCCGACACCGCTGAGCAGGTTGAGGCAAATTGGCATGCGCTCAAAGCGAAGGAAAAGAATCGCGAGTCCGTGACCGATGGCATTCCTGCAAGCCTTCCCGCCCTCACGCGGGCCAGCAAAGTGATTGCGCGCAGTGCAACTGTGCGCGAGCGGTTACCCGAATCCTCGATGAGAGCCTCCGCTGAAGGAGCCGTGCAGGATCTTCAAACTGAAAAGGACCTAGGTGAATTACTGCTGGCGCTGGTTGCAGCCGCTCGTGATCGGGGCTGGGATGCCGAAGCAGCCTTGCGGCAAGCGGTTCGTGACCATGTTGACGTGATTCGCGCTATTGAGAAGTCACCTGATGAATGATGCGACGAAGGAATTTCAGCGAATAGCAGATGATGTGATTGACGATTCCCTGCAAGCAGATCCGGTTTCGGCAACTTGGCTGGGGGATCACCGGTTCGATGACCGTCTGCCTGATTTCAGTCACGCAGCGGTGCGCGACCGAGTGCTGCGCATCAACGACCACCTCACTGAACTTGATGCGGTTGATGATGTGGAACTTAGTGATTCCGATCAGGTTGATCTGGAGATTCTGCGGGCGCATCTCACCAAGGAATCATTCGAGCTCACCGAGTTACACGCCTTGGACTGGAACCCCATGCTGTGGAATCCAGGAACAGCCATCCACCTGCTGATGAGCAGAGATTTCGCGCCGTTTCCTGATCGTTTGGAATCCATCGTCGGCCGTCTTGCAGACATCCCGCGGTTCCTAGCTGATGCTCGGGGTCAATTGCGCAACATGCCGCGCATCCATCTAGAAACGGCGATCGGTCAATTCGATGGCACTCGCCAACTCATTTCCGATGGGCTGCCATCCCTTGTGCGCATGGAAGACATGCAGCTTGATTCCGAGGTAGTGGACAGTGCTGTTGAGAGTATCGATGAGCACCTGAGATGGCTCAACGAAGAACTTCCCGACGCAACTGGAAGTCCTCGCTTGAACGCCCGCACATATGCAGGCGTTCTGTGGCATTCCCTCGACGATGCCTCGAATGCTAATCGCCTGCTCAGTGATGCCGAAGAGCATCTTGATCGAGTCACGGAGCAGATGCGAGCGGTAGCTGCTGAGTATCTGGGTGAATCCGGTTCTCGCAGTGGCATGGTGCGCGATGCGCTCGCCCAAATTGCTGCTGAATCTCCCGTGCACGACGATTCTGTTTTGGATCTCGTATCTGCGGCCCTTGAGCGCACCACGGAATTTGTTCGCGCCCACGATCTCGTGACCATACCGATCACAGACACTCGGGTCATTGAGATGCCCGAGATCCATCGAGGGGTAGCGGTTGCATATTGCGACGCGCCTGGTCCGTTGGAAAAAGCCGACGTACCCACGTATGTCGCTGTCTCGCCCACCCCTTCGGGGTGGAGTGCTGAGCAAGTTTCGTCGTTCTATCGCGAATACAACGGAACCCTGCTCCATGATCTGACCATCCATGAGGCAATGCCAGGCCACGTATTGCAGCTCGCGCACGCGCAGCGCCTTGACACTGCAACGCCAGTCCGCCGGTTCGGATTCAGCGGTGTGTTTGTCGAAGGATGGGCGGTGTACGCAGAAGAACTCATGATCGAACGCGGGTACCAACCAACCGATGATCCAAAATCTGCCTTGGCGATCAGATTGCAGCAGTTGAAGATGCAAGCACGCATGGCAATCAACGCGATCCTTGATGTTCGAGTGCATTCGATGGAGATGACCGAAGAGGAGGGTATGAGCCTCATGACCCATCGAGGTTTTCAGGAGCAGGGTGAAGCCACCGGCAAATGGCGCAGGGCTCTACTGACGGC
>CAIXFB010000080.1 GCA_903918595.1 uncultured Actinomycetes bacterium | reverse complement strand
TCAATTGCGCTGGTTTGGCGGAATGGTTGGCAACCACGTTGCAGAAATTGTGTCGCGTTACGGTGAGGATGGCGCTGCCGTACCTGCTGCCTTGACCGAATACATCAAGAACAGGCAGGGATATGACTACAACGAACACGGCAAAGCCGGCAACACACACACCGACTTCGTGCCTGATGAAATCATTGACCGGTTCTGCATCATCGGTCCGGTTGAGGAGCACATTCGGCGCCTCGAAGAGCTCAAGGCCCTTGGAGTCAATCAGTTTGCGCTCTACCTGCAGCACGATGACAAAGACAACACCATGGCGCAATACGGCGAGAAAATCATCCCCGCAATCCAGGAGACGGTGCTCGCTCGCGACTAGGTAAGGGCACGCGCGACATGTCAGCGAAACATCATGGTGATTGGAGCGATACACAGGTGAGCGATTCTCCTGCAGTGGAAGCGACGGCGATTCCCCATCGATCTGGGAATATCAGCCGGCGTTTTCGCAATGGACTGATTTCGGTTCTATGGGCGCTTGCCGGCGTGGCTCTTGTCATCATCATGTGGGAGTTAGTCAAATTCTTTGGCACCATTATTGAACTCCCGTTCCGAACTGACGACACGTCCATGCCTCATGTCGCAACCATGATCGAGGCGTTTGGGGCACCTGAGGTACGAGGGTCTGAGACAACCGTCTTGCAGGCGGTTGTTATGGCGGCCCTTTACTCGATGTTGATCGCCCTCTGCGGCTTCATCATCGGTGTCAGCGTGGGACTGCTCCTCGCAATCGTCATGCAGCGCTTCAACCTGATGGAACGCGGTCTGCTGCCATTTGTTATCGCATCACAGACTGTTCCCTTGATTGCTCTTGCGCCACTCATTGTTGGGATTGGCAATCGCCTAAGTTTCGGACCCATCCAATGGAACACCACATACTCCGTCATGTTCATCGCTGCCTATCTCGCTTTCTTCCCACTCTCGGTGGGGGCACTTCGCGGGTTAAAGGCACCGACGCCAACAGCGCTTGAGCTGATGCGCTCATATGCCGCTACGCCTCGGCAGATGTTGACACGGCTTCGATTCCCAGCTTCTGTCCCCTATTTGGTGCCCGCGCTGAAGGTTTCGGCAGCAGGTGCCGTCGTGGGAACTGTTGTGGCTGAGATCTCCACCGGCGTGCGTGGCGGTATCGGTCGCCTCATTGTGGAATATGCACGCGAGACCACATCACAACCAGCAAAGGTCTACGTCGCCGTTTTCGGAGCGATTGCCCTTGGCCTTGTCATTGCCGCCATCGTTACCGCTATCGACGTTTACGCTACGCGCAACCTGCCCAAGGAGGGTCCAGCATGACCAACTCACCCGACTCAGGGTCAACAACTAGCCAAGCCGTGCAGGCACGCGGAGTATGGAAGATCTTCAATGAAGGTCTGGCCAATGAAGTGACTGCGCTCCAAGACATTGATCTCAGCGTGGGGACAGGCGAGTTCGTCTCGCTCATCGGTCCATCTGGTTGCGGGAAAAGCACCCTGCTTCGAGTCATCGCTGATCTGACCAGTGCAACCCGCGGAGACCTCACCGTGGCTGGGGTGAGTCCCCAAGACGCTCGAAAGCAACAGTTGTATGGCATCGCTTTCCAACAGGCAGCGCTCTTTGAGTGGCGCACCGTTCAGCGTAACGTTGAACTTCCCCTGGAGTTACAGGGATGGGACAAGAAAAAGCGTGCTGCTCGTGCCATGGAACTGCTCGATATGGTCCAACTCGCTGATTTTGCATCCCACCGACCTTGGGAACTGTCCGGAGGTATGCAGCAGCGCGTGGCGATTGCTCGCTCGCTCGCAGTAGACCCACCTCTGCTGCTCATGGATGAGCCATTTGGTGCCCTTGACGAGATGACTCGCGAGCGGATGCAGAACGAACTCTTGCGAATCAGGAATGAAACCGGCAAGAGCATCATGTTTGTCACTCACTCAATTCCTGAGGCCGTCTACCTCTCTGATCGAGTGGTCGTCATGTCTCCCCGGCCGGGCCGAATCACCGACATTGTCGATGTGCAATTGGGCGAGCGCAATGAAGATACCCGCGAATCCGAAGCCTTCTTTGAATCAGTCACTGCAGTTCGTGAGGCCCTGCGTGGACGAAGTGCAGGCTCGGCAGTGCGAGCCCGCATCGGGGAGGTCTGATGGGCCAACGCCTCAAGGCAATCTGGCCACCAGTTCTCATTGCGGTGCTCTTCCTGGCAGCGTGGGAGGCGCTGGTGATCATCCAGGAGATCAAGCCATACCTGCTCCCTGCCCCGACTCTGATTTGGGAGAACTTCACCAAGGATCTCACCCTGATGTGGTCGGCTGCCTTCTACACGGGAACAACAGCATTTCTAGGACTTGTGTTCGGAACAATCGTTGCCATCGTGCTGGCATTTTTCGC
>CAIXFB010000079.1 GCA_903918595.1 uncultured Actinomycetes bacterium | reverse complement strand
GCGTGATGGAAGGTGACCCTGGTGGCCACGACCGCGGTGATTGCCGCGGGCACCGGATCTGCAAACGGGAGTGCGTCGGCAGCGAGATAAGCGAAGAGCGCGGCAAATGAGGTCAAAACCGCAAGTCGCACGTATGAGCTGCGCACCAACGATTTGATAGATCGCTGTGAGCGGGCTGTGCGTGTTGGAGACATGTATCCAGTATCCACCGTGCAGGCACCATTTGGCACCGTCACATGGACCCGGCATTGTGAGTGGGCGAGGAGGGACTCGAACCCCCGACTTCGTCCTTGTAAGGGACGCACTCTAACCAACTGAGTTACTCGCCCGAAGCGTCGTTCAGGCTATCGGTAAGCCCTTGCTCACTTGTTCGTGGGGAAGCAGATCGCACATTGAGGCGATGCAACGCACGAGGCGGCTAGCCTTCCGGGCATGACCTCCGACCAAAGTGAGACCCTCGTGGATCGGTCAACTGGACCCGATGCGGCAGCAATTTTCCGGTATCCGGTCGTGATGATGGGATTGCTGACGGGAATGGCTGGAGCCTTGGACGTTGTCGAGTACCGCGACTTCGGTTTGTTTACGGCCAATCAGGGTGGCAACCTGGTGTTGTTTTGGATTCGCCTGCAAGAGGGATCATCGCTGACCTGGGTGATCGCTGCGTCGATCTTGGCCGCCATCGTGGGAATCGTGCTCGTGGTTGCACTCCGCATGCGGGTGCGCTGGTTTACCGGCGCACTTGGCACTCGGCTGACCTTGCTCTTCTCAGCTGGGCTTTTACTCAGCACTTTTGCTGTTACCGCGGTTGCGCCATCTACTGCGGGATCGCAGACATTGTCGAGTGCAGATGCGGGCAGCAGCGAATGGTGGTTGATGGTGCGACTCGTGGCTATCTCTGCGATGGCTATGGGAGTGCTGGGAGCGACTATCGTCAGTATCCGAGGCGTCAGCATCTCTGCGATTGCCCCCACCGGAACTTTTGTCACCTCAACGCGCATGGCCACCGCGCGGCTTCTCGGTGAACACAATTCACAGTCCACCTTCCGAAGTATCGTGACAATCCCCGTGTCTTGGACGTTGGGAGCTGCAATTGGCGCACTCGTCCCGATCCCGAGGGTTGCGCTGGTGCTCTGTGCTGTTGGTGTGATTCTTTTCGTTGTGCTCAACGTGCGCGCGCAGACAGAAGCGACCCCAAGTGGGTAATCTCAGCGCCATGCCTACAACGGTGCGCCAGGTGATCGACGCTTTAGAGCAGCGTTATCCCCCTGCGATTGCCGCTGATTGGGATGCGATCGGTTTAGTGAGCGGTTCACCTGATAACACGGTCACATCGATTGTTCTCGCGGTAGATCCGGTGCTTGCTGTCGTTCAAGAGGCGATCGACTGCGGCGCCGAGATGATCATCACTCACCACCCGCTCTTTCTGCATGGGGTCCACTCTGTCGCTGCCACCACTGCGCGTGGCGTAGTGGTTGAGGAATTGATTCGTAATGGGATTTCTTTGTATGCGGCCCACACCAACGCTGACCATGCGCGTCCGGGGGTATCGGATGCCTTAGCCGCTGCACTTGGCGTGGTCGAACTACAGCCCATTGATCCACTCGCCTCCGATCCCCACTTAGGAACAGGTCGTAAGGGGCGGTTACCAACTCCGATGAGTTTGCGAGATTTTGCTGAGCAGATCGTGGCTGCATTGCCATCCACCAGTGCTGGCATCAAAGTGGCCGGAGAACCGGAGGCCATGATTGAAACTGTTGGGGTGTGTGGTGGAGCGGGTGACTCACTGTTGCCATTTGTGGCAGATCTTGATGTGTACGTGACTTCAGATCTCCGGCATCACCGAGCCCAGGACCATCTGGCTGATTCAGCATGTGCCCTCATTGATGTGCCGCATTGGGCGGGGGAGTGGCCGTGGCTACCTGTCGCTGCGGCTCAACTAGCGGCAGACCTGACAGCCGGTGGGGCTAGTGTGGAACTCCGAGTATCCGCGGTCGTGACCGATCCGTGGAACTGGCATACCGGAGGTTGACCTGAAGGCGGACCCCACCGCGCAGCTGTTGCTGCTCGAGGTGCAAGAGAAAGACACCAGGCTCTCGCAGCTGGCCCACCGCGCCGCAACCTTGCCCGAATCTGGTGAACTCGCGGTGCTTCGATCCGAATTTTCCAAGATTCGCGATCAGGCTGCTGCCGCGGAAATCATCGCCTCCGATCTACGTCGGGAACTTGCTAAAGCCGAACTTGACGTAGAAAGCGTGCGCGAGCGCTCTCGCAAGGATTCAGACCTCATGGATTCTGGATCGATCAGTGATCCCAAGCAGCTGCAGAACTTGCAAAAGGAAGTCGAATCCCTTGCTCGGCGGCAGAGCGATCTGGAAGACGTTGAATTAGAGATCATGGAGCGCCTTGATGGGGCGAATGCTGCCGTAACTGTCTTAGCCGACAAGCGAGATGCGCTTGCTGAAGATGAATCTGCCATGGCCGCCCGCGTGGCGCGCATCATGGGTGAAATCAACGCCGAGCGTGCAGAAGTTGAAGCCGAGCGAGCCGGTTTGGCCGCTGGCGTTCCAGCTGATTTGCTCACCCTGTTTGAAAAGGTTCGTGCCGATCACAACGGGCTAGGGGCCGCCCGCATCCATCGCGGCCGCTGCGAAGGGTGTCGTTTGGAACTTCCCCCCACAGACATCGAATCGATTCGAGCGGCTGCACCCGATGAAGTGCTGCGATGCGAGGAGTGCCGTCGGATTCTGGTGCGCACGCCTGAGTCCGGTCTGTAGCGGTCGGTCGTCATGGCACGCTCTTATCGGATTGAAGCCGACGGTGGATCACGCGGGAACCCTGGTCCGGCTGCGTACGGCACCGTGGTGACTGATGCCGATACCGGTGAGGTTCTTGCCGAATTGGCCGAGTACCTCGGGGTGGCAACAAATAACGTTGCTGAGTATTCAGGTGCTCTAGCAGGCCTTTCTTACATCCATGGCCTTGATCCGACCGCACGCATTGAAGTGCGAATGGATTCCAAACTCGTCGTCGAGCAAATGTCTGGTCGCTGGAAGATCAAGCATGAGGACATGCGAGCGCTCGCGATCAAGGTGCGCGATGCCCACCCGCCTGAGTGCGTGAACTACGTCTGGATCCCGCGTGAGGAAAACAAAGCGGCCGATGCGTTGGTCAATGAAGTTCTCGATGCAGTGAAACAAGATGGCGCTGCAACAATCTCCAGGGTCTTTGACTTCTCTGACGTTATTGGTGATGCACAAGAAGATGAGATTCTTGAAGTACTTGCGCAATCTCCAGCACCCAATGTGATGGTGGGTTGGGCCGAGGTTGGGGTTCCTACCTATACCCACCTCGCTCGTCATGGCGCCACTGCGTTCTCTCTGGAGAAGAGATTTAGCGGCTTAGGTGGTGCGGATGTACCCCTCGCGCCCATTGGAGTGGCGCAGGCTGAAGCTCTCGCGCTGGAATTGGCAGAGCGCGGCGAGATAACCCGAATCATCTCCTCACCATTACTACGCACCCAACAGACAGCCCAGATCGTGGCGGCTGCCACAGGCCTTGCGGTGGAGATCATCGACGATTTTGCCGAGTGCTCATTTGGCGATTGGGACGGATTCACTTTCACCGAAGTGCGCACACGCTGGCCACATGAAATGCAGGAATGGCTCGCTTCGACAAGTGTTGCGCCCCCGGGGGGTGAATCCTTCGATCAGTGTCGCGATCGAGTAGATCGTGCTCGCAAAGAGGTCCTGGCGCGTTACCCCGGTGAGCATGTGTTGGTTGTGGCGCACGTATCGCCGATCAAGCTGTTGGTCGGCCTTGCCATCGATGCGCCTCTGCATAGCGTGTATCGGATGGAGTTAAGGCCATGCTCCATCACGAGTTTGGCCTGGTTCCCCGAGGGGAACGCTTCAATGTTTAGTTTTTCTGAGTCCTCGCACCTTCGCGGCGTCGAGGTT
>CAIXFB010000078.1 GCA_903918595.1 uncultured Actinomycetes bacterium | reverse complement strand
TCTTGCATGGCGGCCGCGTCGGTTGCGTGAGATGTTGCGCAATCCCATGAATGCTGCCACCACCGCGAAAAGAAAAAGAGCGAGCCAGCCCCACGACCACACCGAAATCCCGGCGGTGCTGGTGCTGGTCGGGTTGGCCATGCTGGCAGCAGAATCGCCCTCGGCAGTTTCTGGGGCCGGGACCGCGATTACCGGTTCAGCACCGGCAGCCTTGTTCTCGCCCACGGGAGTCACCAAAGTGCCGATGGGGGTTACCTTGCTCGCATTTGCAAAACCCCAGTCGAGCAACTTGCGGGCAGCCTCCGCGCTTTGTTCCTTGACCCCCATCAGCGACACAATCAAGGTGGTGCCGTTGCGCTGTGCTGCGGCGACGAACGTACGGCCAGCGTTTGTGGTGAAGCCAGTCTTGACGCCGATCGCGCCCTTATAGCCACCCGTGAGCAGGCGATTCTGGTTATAGATCGTCTTGGTGTTGTCACGACCCTTAGCGGGAAACTGCACCGACTTGGTGCTGGTGTACTTCACAAAATCTGGGCGCGCCAACCCCGCCCGGGCGATCAGGGCTAGGTCGTATGCGGAAGAGAGTTGCCCGGGTGCATCGAGCCCGCTGGTGTTGCGTGCGGTGGTGTCGAGTGCTTGGAGGGAGGCGGCGACCTCGTTCATTTGTGACACGGTGTCTTTGACGCCGCCGTTCATTTTGGCTAGGGCTATCGCAGCATCGTTCCCACTGGGCAACATAAGTCCGTAGAAAAGTTCATCTGCGGTGTAGGGCTTCCCAGGAATCAGACCCACCCGGCTTCCGTAAATGGTGGTGACCTTGCGGGTGGGTCGGTATGTCGCTTCGGGATCGAGTCGGGGGAGGAGGGTGAGTGCCGTGAGGGATTTCAGGGTGCTCGCTGGGGCGCGCTGAATATGGGCGCCCTTGGCAGCGAGGACCGCCCCGGTGGTTGCGTCGGCGAGAACCCACGTTTTCGCGAACACCTCGGGTAGCGGCTCCGCCCCGGGGCCGAGTTGCACGGTGCGTGCTTTCTTGGCGAGCAATGGGCCACCGACGACCTCTTCGGCGGTTGCGCTCGGGGCGACCAAGGAGAACAGGGTCAGGGCCGCCGCTGCGGTGATAACGATTCGGCGCATGGTGATCGTTACTCTAACCCGGCCAAGCAGGTGCCCGGTCAAATCGGACCAGCGTGAGACACATCACGTTCGCCGCCATCGAGCCAGATGAGCACTAGCCTGTGGCCACACGCTTCGAAAGGGACACCCCATGTCTGCTGCAACGTTGCCCACCACCACCCCCAATGGACTCCTCATCGGTGGGGTCTGGCTCCAGACAGCCGACAAGCTCGACGTGATCGACCCGGCCTCGCTGGGCACCCTGGCCTCCATCGGCAACGCCACTGTCGATGAGGCCCTACAGGCAGTCGGCGCAGCTCATGAGGCGTTCACCACTTGGTCGGTTACACCAGCCCGCCAGCGTGCCGAGATCTTGCGTCGTGCATTCGACATCATGATGTCCGAGATCGACGATTGCGCCACACTGATTGCCCTCGAGAACGGCAAAGCGTGGCGAGATGCCATGGGTGAGGCGGTCTACGCCGCAGAGTTCTTCCGCTGGTTCTCCGAAGAAGCCTCGCGCATTGAAGGTGGCTTCCGCTACGCCCCGAACCGCGATAAGACGATCATCACCGACCACCGACCGATCGGGGTGGCCTACATGATCACCCCATGGAACTTCCCGGCGGCGATGGCCACGCGCAAGCTGGCACCGGCACTGGCCGCTGGCTGCACCGCGATCCTCAAACCTGCTGGCGAAACGCCACTCACCGCGCTCTGGGTGGGCCAAGTGCTCGAGCGCGCAGGCGTTCCCGCCGGAGTAGTGAACATCATCACGACCTCAAAGTCGGGCCCGGTCTCAGAGGCAATTCTTTCTGACCCGCGGGTAGCGACACTGTCCTTTACCGGATCCACCTATGTGGGCAAGTTGCTGCTGAAGCAAACCGCAGAGCGCGTGCTCGTCTCTTCTATGGAACTGGGCGGCAATGCACCGTTCCTCGTCCTTGAGGGCACCGATGTCGACAAGGCGGTCGAAGGTGCCATGGTTGCGAAGATGCGCAATGGCGGCTCGGCCTGCACCGCCGCCAACCGCTTTTATGTGCACGAGTCTCTGGTGGAGGAGTTCTCCACCAAGTTCCACACTGCGCTGTCTGGCCTGAAGATCGGTCCTGGCATCGATCAGGCAAATGATCTCGGTGCCATGGTGAGCATCAAGGAACGAGACAAGATCCTCGAACTCATCGGCGAGGCTGAAAGTGAAGGCGCTGCTGCCGTGGCCGCATCCACGGCTCCCGTTGATGGTGCCTTCATAGCGCCGTACATCGTTCGCGACGTCAAGCATGGCTCTACGTTGACCAAAAATGAGATCTTCGGACCCGTTGCACCGATCGTCACGTTCTCTGACCAAGACGACGCCATCAAGATGGCCAACGACACTGAATACGGTCTGATCTCCTATGTGTTCGCCAAAGACAATGGTGAGGGCATCAAGGTAGCCAGGCAGATGGAGTCGGGCATGGTCGCGATCAACCGCGGCATTGCCTCAGATCCGGCCGCACCGTTTGGTGGCATGAAGGAATCCGGACTGGGCCGTGAAGGTGGCTTCGCTGGAATTCATGAGTTTTTGGAGAAGCAGTACTTCGCAGTCGATCTTTAGTCCGAAGTCAGTTGCGGAGCCGTCTCACACGCGACGGAAAATCAGCGCCTGCTTCACTTCCTGGATTGCCTTCGTGACCTCGATGCCGCGTGGGCAGGCGTCGGTGCAGTTGAAGGTAGTGCGACAGCGCCACACGCCTTCTTTTTCATTGAGGATTTCAAGGCGCTGCTCGGCGCCGGCATCTCGGGAATCGAAGATGAATCGGTGCGCAGCCACGATCGCGGCCGGGCCGAAATAGGCGCCGTCTGTCCAGTACACCGGGCACGAGGTGGTACAGCAGGCGCACAGGATGCACTTGGTGGTGTCGTCGAACCGAGCCCGCTCTTCAGCTGATTGGAGGCGCTCCTTGGTGGGCTCATGGCCCTCCGGGAGCAGGAAGGGCATAACCGCCCGGTAGGCGGCGAAGAACGGATCCATATCGACGACGAGGTCCTTCTCCAGTGGCAGGCCCTTGATCGCTTCAACCGTGATCGGCTTCTTGATATCGAGATCCTTCACGAGGGTCTTGCACGCCAACCGGTTACGGCCGTTGATGCGCATGGCATCGGAACCGCAAATTCCGTGACCACATGAGCGACGGAACGTCAACGTTCCGTCGATGTCACCCTTGATCTTCTCCAGGGCGGTGAGCACTCGGTCGGTGGGGAAGAGCGCGACCGTGTAGTCCTCCCAGTGCGGCTCTTCGTCAATCTCGGGCAGGTACCGACGAACCCGAAAAGTAACGTCGGTTGCGACGGGGATATCGATGACGGGAACTTCGATTACAGCAGTCATCAGTACTTTCGCTCCATTGGCTGGTAACGGGTGACGTTCACTGGTTTGTAATCCAATCGCACGATCTCTTCGCCATGGGCAGAGACCTCGCGGTAGGCCATGGTGTGCCGCATGAAGTTCACGTCATCGCGCACCGGGTAGTCCTCGCGGGCATGACCGCCGCGGGTCTCCTTGCGCTCGAGGGCGCTGACCACCAACACCTCGGCAAGATCGAGCAGGAAGCCAAGCTCGATCGCCTCAAGCAGATCCGTGTTGTAGCGCACGCCCTTGTCTTGTACTGAGACGTTCAGGTACCTGCGCTTGAGTTCTTGAAGATCACCGAGGGCCTCCTTCAAGGTTGCCTCGGTGCGGTAGACCTGCGCGTTCATGTCCATGGTTTCTTGCATAGCGCGACGGATGTTGATGGCCCGTTCCGTGCCGGTGCCCGAACGAAGGCCCTCGACGAGTGAGATGGTGCTCATCTGCGGGTCGGCGGGAAGTTCCACCAATTCCGTGGAGTTTGCGTATTCAGCGGCGGCGATACCGGCACGCTTGCCAAACACATTGATGTCGAGCAGTGAGTTGGTACCAAGACGGTTGGCACCATGGACGGAAACGCACGCGCATTCGCCAGCCGCGTAAAGGCCGGGAACCGCATGATCGTTGTCGCGGAGCACCCGGGTATCAATATCGGTCGGGATGCCGCCCATCGCATAGTGGGCTGTGGGGAACACGGGGACCAATTCCGTGACCGGGTCCACGCCCAGGTAGGTGCGGGCAAACTCGGTGATGTCGGGCAGCTTGGACTCGATCTGCTCCTTGGGAAGGTGCGTGAGGTCGAGGTAGACGTAGTCCTTGTTGGGACCAGCGCCGCGACCTTCGCGCACCTCTTGCACCATTGCCCTGGCGACCATGTCGCGCGGAGCGAGATCCTTGATCGTTGGGGCGTATCGCTCCATGAACCGTTCGCCACTCGCGTTGCGCAAGATGCCGCCTTCGCCTCGGGCGCCCTCGGTGAGCAGCACGCCAAGGCCGGCAAGGCCCGTGGGATGGAACTGGTAAAACTCCATGTCTTCGAGGGGCAGACCCTTTCGCCACACGATGCCAACGCCATCACCGGTGAGGGTGTGGGCGTTCGAGGTGGTCTTGAAGACCTTGCCGAAGCCACCCGAGGCAAAGATCACGGACTTCGCGCGGAAGATGTGGATCTCCCCAGTTGCCAGTTCATAGGCGACTACACCCGCCGTTACTGGCTCACCTGATTCCTCGTTCAAGATCAGGTCAAGCACGTAGAACTCGTTGTAGAACTCAATCCCGGCCTTGATACAGCTCTGGTAGAGGGTCTGCAAAATCATGTGGCCCGTGCGGTCGGCTGCATAGCAAGACCGGCGTACGGCAGCTTCACCGTGATTGCGTGTGTGACCACCGAAGCGACG
This sequence comes from uncultured Actinomycetes bacterium, assembly GCA_903918595.1. Classification (GTDB taxonomy): domain Bacteria; phylum Actinomycetota; class Actinomycetes; order S36-B12; family S36-B12; genus CAIXFB01. Next base: position 1,899 of record CAIXFB010000078.1, on the reverse strand, counting down.
CTGATCGATCCGGCCCTCAGGCGTGCGGTTGAAGGGCAGACCCATCTTCTCAAGGTCAAGAACGGCGTCGATGGCCTCTTTGCACATCACCTCAGCGGCATCTTGGTCAACGAGGTAGTCGCCACCCTTGATGGTGTCGAAGGTGTGCCACTCCCAGTTGTCTTCCTCGACGTTGGCCAGTGCAGCACACATGCCGCCTTGAGCAGCACCAGTGTGCGAACGGGTGGGGTAGAGCTTGGTGAGCACCGCGGTGCGCGCGCGAGTACCGGATTCAAGCGCCGCACGCATGCCTGCGCCGCCAGCTCCGACAATGATCACGTCGAATATATGCGTCTGCATTGGAAACCCCTCAGTGTCGATCGGACGTGGTTGGTGCCGTGAATCAGCCGATATTTGGATCGAAGGTGAAGATGACCAGCGTCCCGAGAAGGATGATGAAGCCAGAGGCCGTGTAGAGCGCCATCTTGAGCCAGAAGCGCGTTTGGTTGCGCTCCGCGTAGTCGTTGACGATCGTGCGCATGCCGTTGGTGCCGTGCAGCATGGCCAACCACAACATCGTGAGGTCCCAGATCTGCCAGAACGGAGAGGACCAGCGACCGGCCACGAAAGCAAAGTTGATGCGCTGAACGCCACCGTCGAGCAGGTTCATGATCACCAGGTGACTGAGAACGAGAACCACCAAAATGATTCCCGAGATCCGCATGAATAACCACGAGTACAGCTCGAAGTTACTGCGCTGACCTGAGCGCTTAGCTCCAGAGCGGGGGGCGGAGATATCAAGAGTTGTCATGACGTGCTCCCGAACATCGCTTCGATGGTGTGCTTCATCATGAAGAACGTGCCGGGCAGCATCAATGCGAACCAGATCGCCGCGATGACCCAGGTCATTTGACGTTGATAGCGCGGTCCGCGCTTCCAGAAGTCGATCAGGATGACCCGAAGCCCGTTGAGTGCGTGGTAGAGAACGGCACCAACCAGACCCACCTCAAGCACGTTCACGATGGGGGTCTTGTAGGTGGCGATGATGAGGTCGTAGGCCTCGGGGGAGACCCGAACCAAAGCTGTGTCAAGGACATGCACCAGCAAGAAGAAGAAGACCGAAACACCGGTGATCCGGTGCAGGACCCACGTCCACATGCCCTCGCCACCTCGATAGAGCGTGCCGATCGGGGTAATGACGGACACCGACTCCTCCAGATCCACGTTTCACACCACATACTGCGGCACACGCCCACCATGGCGCTATGAGGAGAGTATCGACCTTTTCGGGTGGTTGCGCTCGCCGTAGGCGTGAGCTGACAAGGTGGGATCGGTCACAGCGGACGGGGGAGACCCAATCAGCGCCTTCGCGGGTCGCTCGAAGGATCTAGGGTTGCTCCCATGGCAGGTGAAACTGAATCAGGATTCCCATTCGAGACGGTCTACGAACCCGACGCCTTGAGGAACTGGGATCCGACGGTCGCACTGGGTCAGCCGGGGGAGTTCCCATTTACGCGTGGGGTGTACCCGACCATGTACACCCGCCGGCCCTGGACGATGCGGCAGTACGCGGGCTTTGGTACCGCGGCTGAATCCAATGAGCGCTACCGACAACTGCTCGCAGCGGGAACTACCGGCCTTTCCGTGGCCTTCGATCTGCCCACCCAGATGGGCTATGACTCTGACCACCCGTTGGCGCACGGCGAGGTAGGCAAGGTCGGTGTGGCCATCGACTCCATCGAAGACATGCGGGTGCTCTTTGAGCAGATTTCCCTCGACGAGGTTTCCACCTCCATGACGATCAATTCCACCGCCGCAATCTTGTTGGTGCTCTATCAGTTGGTGGCCGAAGAGCAAGGGATACCTGCGAGCGCGCTCAATGGAACCATCCAAAACGACGTACTCAAGGAGTACATCGCG
>CAIXFB010000077.1 GCA_903918595.1 uncultured Actinomycetes bacterium | reverse complement strand
TGACGCCTCCGCGCGTACTCGCTGCCATGCGCGGTACGTACCGGCAGTTCAGGCTCGATCACCTGAATGAACCGTGGCATTCCTATGTGGTCGGTGACATTGACGCGCAGCATGGGCCACGAGCGACGTAGTAGCGCGTACGCGTCTCACCGTGAAAGATGCCGAACCACCATTGGGCCCTAGCATTCGCGCATGAGCGCATGGGCCGTCCGGCATCCAAAGACCGCGATCCTCGCCTGGTTCGTCGTTCTACTCATCGCGCTGGGAGCCGGGCGCCTGTTCGGTGGCACCACCGTCGACTCCTTCGCACTTCCCGGTACCCCATCGCAGCAGGCGCAAGATTTGCTCCAGAAGATCGGCACTCCTACTGCCGATCCGACATCGTCGTTGACTGTTGTGTGGAGCCCTGAAAAGGGGAGCGCAACCGATAAGGCCGTGCGCGCAAAAGTCATGCCAATGTTGGAGGCTTTGGCCAAGGAACCCCACATTGCTTGCGTCCAGACCCCGTTCGAGAAGAACTTGGGACGCAAGTGTCCTGATGTAATGAAGACTTCGCTGCCCGATGCCGTGACCGCGGGGATCAGCAGCGTGCTGGTCAAGGAAACTGGTCTCAGTCTTGCCGAGGTGCAAGATGCGGCGAAGGTGCTTGCGCCGCTTGCCGACGTTGCTCCCGACCGCTTGGGATCTCTAGCACGAGCTCTGCCCACGGCCGCGACCATTGCCCGACTGCCTGCACCTGTGCTTGATGGACTCGTGCGTGCTGGTAACTGGCTCGCCGGCGTGATTCCGGGTGTGACAAAAGCAGAAGCGGATGATCTCGCTGGGATTCTTGGCGGCCTGCAGAAGTTCGCTGAACTACCTGAGTCAGTGCTAAAGCCACTGTCGCAGGCCGATCCGAAGCGACTGGCCGCGGTGGCCGAAGCACTTCCGCGCGATGTTGCAGAATTCGAGCGGCTCGACTCGCTCATGATGAAGGAGGTCGATCGCCTCCGATCTGCCGCCAAGGTTGTTGAGAGTGCGATCAGTCCACTGTCACAGGATGGTCGCGTGGCATTTGCCACTGTCACCGTGAATGAAGGCGCCCTGACTGCGCCGCAAGCAGATGCCGTCGCATCAATCCTGCGCACCCACACCACTGCAGATCTGCAAATCGGAGCGCAGGGAGCAGGGATTGAGGCAGCGGGATCGGGTCAGGACAACAGCATCGCGGTGGGTTTGGCAGCAGCGATCATCATCTTGCTCATCGCATTCGGTTCTCTCGTGGCTGCGTTTTTGCCGATTATCAGCGCGGGAACTGGACTCGCTGCGGGTGCGGGCCTGACGCTGCTCGCGGCGCGAGGCATGGATATCTCATCCGTAGCACCGAGCTTGGCCATCATGATCGGCTTGGGCGTGGGCATCGACTACGCCTTGTTCGTGTTGAACCGATACCGGCAGGGTCTGCAAGAGGGGGCGGCGCCGAAAGATGCTGCGCTGACCGCGGTGCGCACGGCTGGTCGGGCGGTGCACTTCGCTGGGTTCACGGTCATCGTCGCACTTCTTGGCATGTTCCTACTCGGCATAAACTTCTTCAATGGCCTGGCGGTGGCTGCTGCGCTCACCGTGTTGATGGTCATGCTCGCCGCAACCTGGTTTCTCCCTGCGGTGCTCTCGCTCATGGGCACGCGGGCCATCGGCCTTCGCATGCCGTGGGCTCGCACTCTCAAACCTTTTGATCCGCAAACGAGTCGGTGGACGGCATTTGGGGCACTGCTGCAGCGGGCTCCGATTGTGCCGATCGTGATCGTGGTCGCAGTGATTGGTGTGCTCGCACTGCCAGCCCTGCAGATGAAGTCCGGCTTCCCTGATGATGGATCCCAGCCAGCAGCATCACCTGCCCGCATCGGATACGACCTGATTGCAGAAGGGTTCGGCGAAGGTCGCGGCGGACCCTTCGTGGTGGCCGTAGAAGTCTCGAAGGACAAGCCGTTTGTTGGACTGAAGGCCGCGCTCGAAGCTCTTGAGAAGACTCCCGGAGTTGCCTCAACCATGCCGAGCGCGAAGATGCTTCCGCTGCTCGAGCTGGATCCGAAGATATTCGCTGATGGTGGAACCCTGACCGCGGTTGTGCTCTATCCGAAGAGCGCACCCGATGCTGAGGCAACGCAGGAACTGCTGACAACCCTGCGCAACACCACGGCCCCCGAACTGCAGGCGAAACACAACGTGAAGGTGTTCGTGGGTGGCAGTCAGGCCGTGAGCATGGACTTCACGAAGAAGGTGCAATCAGCGCTGCCACTTTTCCTGGCCTTCGTGATCGGATTCGGATTCCTTGCGCTCATGGTGTTGTTCCGTTCGCTGGTCATTCCCATCACCGCGGCGTTGACCAGCCTGCTCTCTTTCGCCGGTGCGCTCGGTGTGACCGTGGCCGTTTTCCAGTTGGGCATTGGGGATTCGCTGCTCGGCGTAAGCGGAACAGGACCGATTCTGCCGTTCTTGCCCTTGATGGTGTTCGCGATCCTGTTCGGACTATCGATGGACTATCAGGTCTTCCTCGTCTCGCGCATGCGCGAAGCATGGGAGAACAACCCAGACAACAAGGCTGCCGTTCGCATGGGACTGGCGGGCTCGGGGCGCGTGGTGGTAGTAGCCGCGTCGATCATGACCAGCGTCTTTATCGCCTTCGTGCTCTCGCCCAACTCAACCTTGAAATTGTTCGGTGTGGCGCTCGCGGCTGCCGTGGTGATCGACGCATTCCTCGTGCGCCTACTCCTGGTACCCAGCCTGATGTCACTGTTCGGCAGAGCCAATTGGTGGCTACCCGGCTGGCTGAGCAAGATCTTGCCCAAGGTGTCCGTCGACTGAGTTTCCGATGACGCAGAGGTCAGCGATGTTCGTCAGTTACTTTCTTCCTCGGCCTCATGCCCATGCGGATGATGCTTGATGTCTTCTTCGTGGCGACGCTCATCCTGTGATTCACCGTGCGGTTCGGGACCCATGACTGCTCCTCAGTGAGATAGGGGACCTAGTTCACCACACTGGGCTCACCAAGTTACGGCCGCGGGGCGTCGATCGCATTACTTTCAGTTCGTGATCAAAAGAGCCTCTTGCCTGAGCCATTCGGACAGTACGATCCGCCAGTGAATCTTCCGAACAACGGGTATTTGCTCACAACCATTGTGGCCCTATTTGCCATCATGGGTGTGTTGACGCTTCCTCCCGTGTTCCTTGCCGTCACGAATGGCATGGATTCAGCGCAGCGGCGCAAGGTTGCCCTCCAGACTGGGCTGGCCGTGGCGGTCACAATGGTCGCTTCTTATTTTGTGGGCTCATGGATTCTCGCCCTGTTCAAGATCAACATCGAAGCTTTTCGGGTGGCCGGTGCGCTGGTTGTCGCAAGCATGGCCTGGGGGATGATCACTGGCCGAGCGAGTTCGTTGCTCGACTCCAATGGCAAAAGTCCCGCTGTCATCCCGCTCGCGATCCCAAAGACGGCTGGCCCAGGAGCGATCGCACTTGCCATTTCCATGGGCGCCAACCCAGACGGATTGAAAATACTTTGTGATGTGATGGCCATCATCATTGTGACGCTGCTTGCGCTGATCGTCATGTTTGCGGCCGGTCCTATTGAGCGGGTGCTGGGCGATAGTGGGCTCAACATCTTGAATAGGGTCTTTGGACTAATCCTGCTCGCTATAGCGGTAACCTCGATCATGACCTCGCTCATCAATTTCTTCCCGGGATGGGCAAACTAAATAACCTCATCTGTTAAACCCTTGTGATGAAAAGGAAACCCGTGATGACTATTCGCCACACTGCTCGCACCCCATTGATTCGTGTGGTTGTGTGTGTGCTCACCACTGCTGTGATGTTTTCTGGTGCAGCCGTCGCGCATGCTGAGGTAGTTCCAGTGGATCCGGGAAAGAGCGTTTCGGCGGGTAAACCAATCACCGGAACGGGTCAGAACCTGCCATCGCTGGGAGCGCAGACAACCTGGAACATTGGTCCCAGTCCGGCTGAATTCATCAACTCCTATTACGCGAGCGGTGCTGCGCTTCGCGATCAGCGCGATGTAGCCCTCGTCGCTCGCGCATGGTCAAAGAAGTGGGTTCGCGAGGTCTGTGAGGGCACTGCGCCTGCCACAGTGCGATCATGCAAAGCGGCAGCTGTCTTTGATATTGACGACACCCTTCTGAGCAGTTATCCAACCCTTTCCACAAACACCCCTGCCTTTATGTTCTCTCAAGATGCTTTCAACGCCGCTGCCACGAATTGCTCAGCAACGGTGATCGAGCCGGTGAAGAGGCTCTACCTTGCACTTCAGCGGATGGGCGTCGCAATCGTGCTACTGACTGGTCGCAGTGAATCCCTGCGTGATGCAACATCGAACTGCCTGCGCCAAGCTGGCATCACCAACTGGGATGAACTCATTCTGAAGCAACCCGGCGACACTGATCCTGCAGCGGTCTATAAGGCGAAAGCTCGCAAGGCACTGATCAAAGCAGGCTGGAAAATAGGTCCAAGCGTGGGTGACCAAATCAGCGACATGTCTCTCGGTTCGCTCGGGCATGGTTTCCTGATCCCGAACCCGATGTATCTCATTCCTTGACCGGCATGATGTCCTCATGTGGTTTCAGCTAGCTGGTCGTCTCGTCCTTGCCGCCGTATTGCTGATCGCGGGAATCGGTCACTTTCGGGATACCCAGGAGTTCACCGCCCAAGTGCCACCGTGGGCCCCGGCTCCTGAGTTCATCGTCTATGCCTCTGGCGTCGTCGAAATCCTGTTGGGATTAGCCCTCATCGCACTGCCCAAGTATCGAGTTGTTGTGGGGTGGCTGATCGCAGGCTTCTTCGTGATCATCTTCCCGGGCAACATCTCCCAGTTCATCACCCAGACAGATGCTTTTGGGTTAGACACTGACGCCGCTCGCTTTATTCGCCTTCTGTTCCAGCCGCTGCTGGTTGTGCTTGCGTTGTGGTCAACTGGTGCGTGGAGCGCGTTTCGCAATCGAAAGAAGGCCAGCGGTTAAGCCTTAACCGCGTCGCATCTAGCGAGAGGCGATTCGAACCGCGACCGACTTGAAAGCTGGCGTCAAAGATTTTGGATCGATCCGTCTCGGCACGATGGCATTCGCTTCCGGGTAATACATGGCTGCACTGCCCTGAGAAATCTCGACGATGGCAATCCGCACGTTCATGGCGCCGATCTCACTCGAGACAGAGACTTGGTCGCCTTCACTCACTCCAAGGCGTGCGGCATCTGCGGCACTGATCATCACAACATCTCGACGGGTGTTCCCTCGATAGAGGTCTTCTTCGTCGTAGACCACCGAATTGAACTGGCCTTCAGAGCGCAGGGTCATCAACGCGAACTCGCCCGCACCGGCAATGGGTTGGGGGAGTGGGATCACGTGAGCAAGAGCACGGCCTGAGTTGGTAGCGAAACTGGGTTCATGGAATGTGCGATTCGGGATCTGGAACTCCTGTTTTGTGCCTGCTGCGAGTTCGGCATATCCAGGAACAGTTGCTGCAATAGCTGATCGAAGCCCGTCGTGGGAGGAGATCTCACTCCAGTCAAAGCGGCCTTCGGGCAAGATCGCTTCAGCTAATGCGGCAATCACATCGACCTCTGAGCGCATTTCTCCTACCACGTTGGGCTCTCCGCCATCGGAGTAGCGCACGTAGTTGAACATGGACTCTTGTGTGGTGGCTTGGTTCTCTTCATCGCGTGCCAGCACCGGCAAAATCACCATGGTCTTACCCCGCCCGAGCACATGGCCCGGATTCAACTTGGTGGTCAATGCAACAGTCGTGTTGATGCGCTGGAGAGCTTGCGTAGCCCACGCAGAATCCGGGTTGCTCGCCCAGAGGTTGCCACCGAGCATCACAGCCGCAGAAATGCGCCCTTCATGCGCAGCGACCATGCATGAATAGGTGTCTAGACCCGCGGGCATTGTCGGATCGACGCCGTAGCGACTGTGTAGTTCCTGAGCGAATGCTTGCTTCATCTGCGGGGCAACACCGACCGAGCCCACGCCTTGCACATTCGAGTGCCCTCGAATAGGCATGAGCCCACTGCCAGCTTTACCTAGGAACCCTCGAGCGAGTGCCAGGTTTGACAGGGCAAGAACGTTGTCTGTGCCATGGGCGTGATGGGTAAGGCCCATAGCCCACATGAAGATGGCTGATTTTGATTGGTTGAGATAGTCAACGCATGTATCGATGTCGGCTCGACTTACACCGCTTTGCTCAACAAGATCACCCCAACCGATCTGTCCCACATATTCTTTGAGTGCATCCCAATCCTCAACATGGTGATCCACAAAGTTCTGATCAACCCCGCCGGTTTCAATGACGCCCTTCAAGAGGGCGCTGAGCAGTGCGATGTCTCCGCCCACTTTGGGCTGTAGATATAGGTCGGTGATATCTGAGCCGAACATCAAACTGCGTGCATCAGATGGCAACCTGAATCTCTTCAAGCCAAGTTCGACGAGTGGATTGATGACGACGACCCGACCACCACGCCTGCGCAGATGAATAAGTTGCGTCATCAAGCGCGGGTGATTGCTTGCTGGGTTTGCCCCAGCGAGAAGCACCAGATCGGTCTCTGCCAAATCCTCAAGCACCACCGAAGCTGTTCCACTGCCATAGACCGCATTGAGTGCAACCCCTGATGCCTGATGGCAGTAGAAGGAGCAGTTGTTGACGTTGTTCGTGCCAAAGGCTCGGGCGATCAACTGCAAAAGGAAAGCTGCCTCGTTGCTTGACCGTCCACTGCTGTACCAAAACGTTTCAGATGGCGCACTGGTCCGAAGGCCATCGGCGGCGAGAGCAATTGCCTCATCCCAGGTTGCGCGTCGAAAATGGGTGTCCCCAGAAGTAGCAATGATCGGAAATGTGAGCCGGCCTAAAGCCTCAAACTGAGCGCTTGTGAAGATTTCCAAATCAGCGAGTGAGGTTGAGCGAAGTGTTTCCTCATCGATAACCCGACCCATGTCCGCAGCTTGTGCTTGAACTGATTTTTTACAGACCTCAGGAAAGTGACCAACCTCGTTGACCATCCCACCTTCTTGGCCACCCATCCCCAGTGCGCAGGTCTTGCATGCATTAGCCGATCGCATCTTGCGATACAAAGCCAGCGAACCAACATCACGACCCTTGGCCAGCACGTACTTCATGGCGGCAAAGCCACCGGCCGCCGAGACTCTTGGCTTTCCCATGGCCCCCATCCTGTCCCACCAGCCGAGGTGCTCATCCGGGCACCAGGAACTGCAGCCTAGAGCGATCCCATTTGATTTGTTACACAAAAATCACTTGACAGCTTCGATGTAATGCACAGTACGGTTATCCTTCAGGACAACGACAAGGAGATCAGATGTCCGCACTGCCTCTAGAGACCTCCGGCGAAGGCCTGCTTGATCAGGCCGCGTACTGGAAGCGAGCGCAGTCGGTCATTCCACGAGGTGCATCCTCGGGCCATCGCGTTGGCTGGGACCAGGTCATCAATCGAACCTCCGGCTCACATGTGTGGGATGGCACAGGCAAGCGTTACGTCGACTACCTCCTCGCCTGGGGCCCCATCGTGCTCGGTCACTGCGATCCAAGGGTCAACGAGGCAGTGGTCAAGGCAATGTCCACGTGCGATCTCACGGGCATCGGACCGCAGTTCGGCGAGGTAGAGGTTGCCGAGATCATCTGCACAGTCATGCCGAGTGCTGAACGGGTGGCCTTCTGCACGTCGGGCACAGACGCGACGATGCACGCGGTCCATCTTGCTCGTGCTGCCACAGGGCGTAGGAAAATTGTGAAGTTCCACGGCTCCTACCACGGTTGGAGCGATGTGGTGGCTGTCGGAAGTGCGCGTGCTGACTCCACTCCGACAACTCCCATGGGCACACCCAATGGTGGAGGACTGCATCCGGATTCCATCGCCGATGTGATCATGGTCGAGTGGAATGATGACATTGCCGTCAAGCAGGCATTTGCCGATCACGGACATGAAATCGCCGCGGTCTTCTGCGAGCCCTACGTACATAGTTTCGGCTGTGTTCCTGCGAAAGAAGGCTTCTTGGAGATGCTTCGCGCCACATGCGACGCGCACTCCTCGGTACTGGTCTTCGACGAGGTCAAGACCGGTTTCAGGTCGGCCATCGGTGGGTATCAGTCCATCTGCGGAGTCACTCCGGACCTCACAGCATTCGGGAAGGCTGTGGCGAACGGCTTCGCCCTTGCCGGGCTGGCGGGCAGTGAGGTGTTGATGGGCCATCTGGGTGCATATACAGGAGATCGGGCGACGATTGACGGCACTTACAACGCCGCTCCCTATGCACTGGCAGCGGCACGCAAGACACTTGAAATCATGCAGACAGAAGATGTCTTCGAGCGCCTTTACCTTCGTGGGGAGCAGGTCCGCACAGGTCTTCGCGAGGCGGCAGCCGAAGCTGGCGCGCAGGTCTCGATCGTGGGGCTGGGTTCGGAGTGGGCCGTGTATTTCCAGCCCACTGCGCCCACCAATTTCCGTGAGGCGCTCAGATCGGACACTGCTGCATACGCGCGATTCCATGAGGTGATGGTGGACGGCGGCATCATCCAGCCGGCCTTCCCGAATGGCGACCGAAGATTATGCGCAGCCACCTCGCAAGAAGACGTGGATCTGACAATCGAAGTCGCTCGCCGGGCGTTCGCGGCCAGCATCAAGATCTGACTGCCTGATTCAGCATTCAGGGAAAGCAACCAGGCATATCCACGAGATAAGGACTTAGACAATGGGCAGAGTTGAGGGCAAGGTCGCATTCATTACCGGTGCAGCACGAGGTCAGGGTCGCTCGCACGCACTCTTCCTCGCGCGTGAGGGCGCTCGAATAGTCGCCACGGACGTTGGTGGTGGCCAGGTGGAGCACGTGGAGTATCCAACTTCCTCGGAAGACGATCTTCAGGAGACAGTCCGCCTTGTCCGGGAGGCGGGCGGTGAGATCGTTGCCGGCTATGCCGACGTTCGAGATCGTGACGCTATTGATGCCGTCGTTGCGCAAGGCTTGGAGGCCTTCGGCTTCATTGACGTCGTGGTGGCCAATGCGGGTGTCTTCACCTGGGGAGCTGCACCGAATCTGAGCCGCGACGGCTGGCAGACCGTGATCGACATCAACCTGAACGGGACATGGAACGCAGTCCAGTCCGTTCTGCCAAGCATGATTGCTCGGGGCAAGGGTGGCTCCATCATGATGACGGCGTCGCAGATTGCCACGCGCGGTCAGTCGAATGCCGTTGCCTACGCTGCGAGCAAGGCCGGGATCGTCGGCATGATGCGAGCATTGGCCGCGGAGTTGGCCCGCGAGAACATCCGTGTCAACACCATTCATCCGAGCACGGTCTATACAGAGATGATCTTGAACGAGCCGGTGTACAAGGTTTTCCGACCAGACCTGGAGAATCCGGGCCTCGCTGAAATGGAGGCCGAACTGCGCCCCTTCCATATGCTTGATGTACCGGCGCTCGATGTTGAGGACATCAGCCACGCGGTCGTTTATCTCGCATCGGATGAGTCCCGATACGTCACGAGCATGAAGTTCGCAATCGATGCTGGCTCCACCCAGAAGCTTGGCTGACGTGACTCTTCAGGAGACGACCATCTCCTCGCTGGAAGAGCATTCTGCTCATAACTATTCACCTCTGCCGGTCGTCATTGCTGAGGCTGATGACATCTGGGTGACCGATATTCATGGCACGAAGTATCTCGACGCACTCTCGGGCTACTCAGCGTTGAACTTCGGTCATCGTCACCCGACTCTGGTGAATGCTGTGCGTGCCCAATTGGATCGGGTAACCCTGACGAGCCGTGCATTCCACCATGATCGATTTGCACAGTTCTGCACTGACGTCTCTCGCCTGACGGGCAAGGACGCAATCCTTCCCATGAATACCGGTGCTGAGGCCGTGGAGACGGCCATCAAAGCAGCGCGACGATGGGGCCACCAGTGCAAGGGTGTCCCGGTGGACCAGGGGACGATCATCGTCGCCGACAACAACTTCCACGGACGAACAACCACGATCGTGGGGTTCTCGACTGATCCTGATTCTCGGACCGGCTTCGGACCGTTCACGCCCGGATTCCGCTCAGTTCCCTTTGGCGACGTAGACCGTCTTGAGGCGCTGATAGACGACAACACCATCGCCGTACTGCTCGAGCCCATTCAGGGCGAGGCAGGTGTGATTATTCCTCCAGCCGGCTACCTTGCCGCCGTCCGCACATTGACCGCAAAGCACAACGTCCTGCTGATCGCGGATGAGATTCAGGCGGGTCTGGGGCGGACCGGTGCCACGTTCGCGTGCGACCATGAAGCGGTCGTACCCGACATATTCGTGCTTGGTAAGGCGTTGGGCGGAGGAATCCTGCCTGTCTCGGCGATTGCGGCGGACTGGGACGTCATGGAGGTGTTCACGCCGGGCTCCCACGGCAGCACATTTGGTGGCAACCCGCTCGCGTGTGCTGTGGGCTCAGCGGTCGTCGCGCTGCTCGAGACGGGGGAGTACCAGGAACGAAGCCGAGTGCTCGGTAAGTATCTGGAGGAGGGACTGCGCTCGATCGAATCTGATCTCCTAGTCGAGATCCGATGCATCGGGCTGTGGGCCGGTGTGCAATTTGCTCCTGACGTGTCGGCCAAGAAACTGTGCCTGAGCATGATGAAGAAGGGCGTTCTTGCCAAGGACACCCAGCAGAGCACGGTGCGGATCGCACCGCCGCTGACGATCAGAGTGAACGAAGTGGATCTGCTCGTAACGGCTTTGGATGCAGCCGTCAAAGAATACGTAGGAGCCTGATATGCGTTACATCGTTGTTGGAGCGGGCACCGCCGGGTGCGTGGTCGCGGCGCGATTGAGCGAGGACCCCGCGAATTCGGTGACGTTGATCGAGTCCGGGCCGGATCGACATGCAGGCAATCGTCCCGAGGGTGTGGCGTCTGTGAACTGGATCCGCGCACTAGGAGAGACTGCGGCGTTCAACGAGAAGATTACGGCCGCACGACTTCCTGGCTCGAATCGCAAGCAGTACATGCGCGGGCATGGTACCGGCGGATCCGGCGCGGTGAATGCAATGATCTGCCTGCCCGGACTCCCTTCGGACTATGACAGGTGGGCGGACGATCTCGGCTGCACCGGATGGTCGTGGGCTGATGTCGAACCGTGGTACATGCGCATCCAGGGCGGAGCACTGCAGACTGATGCGCGCTTTTATACCCCGGTAGACCGCGCCCTCATGGGTGCAGGCGTTGAGCTGGGGTACAGGGATGACGTTGACACCTACACGCCTGCCGATGGAGTCGGGCCGGTGTATCTCTGCGCTGACGCTACGACGCGCATGTCGACGGCGGAGATGTGGTTGGACCCCGCTCGTGCGGAAGGTCGGGTCAGTGTTCGTACAGGCGAAGGTGTGGATCAACTGCTGTGGGATGGTGACCGGTGCGTAGGAGTTGAACTCCTGAGCGGGGAGCAACTGGCGGCTGATCACGTTGTTTTGTGCGCCGGTGCCTTTGAGAGCCCTGCGATCCTCCTGCGTTCTGGCCTGCAAAATCCTGCGGTGGGAATGAACCTGTGTGACCATCCGGCGGCCAGTCTGCGCCTGGTGCTGAATCCGGAACTGCGAGGCACGGATCTTGAACATGCGTGCATCAATGTTGTCCTCAGAGCTTCGTCGAGCATCTCGAATGGGGATGTGCATCTCCTGCCGCTGCACGGAAGTCTTGATGATGGCGCAACCCAAGCACTCGTGATGGCAGCGCTCATGACGGTCCGATCCACCGGGCGGGTCTACTTGGATCCCGACGATGTGACGGGCCCTCCGGTAATCGACATGAACATGCTCACCGACCCGCTGGATCGGCAGGCGATGCGCGAGGCGGTTCTGACGATGATTGATGTTCTACAGACAGGTGCTTTCGCGGAGATCGTGGAGGAGGTCGTGGTGGACAGTCGGGGAACATCCTTGGACGAGCTGCGTGCAGCGGCCGTGATGGATGAATGGCTGAAAGAGACGATGGGTGACTACTTCCATGCATGTGGAACCTGTCGCATGGGCCGGTCTGATGATCCAGCTGCTGTCGTCGACTTGGAAGGCAAGCTCATCGGTCGAAGTGGCGTGCACGTTATCGACGCCTCGATCTTGCCCGATGTCCCCGCTGCCAACACGCACTGGCCAACCGTGATGATTGCTGAGCGCCTTACTGCAGGGCTGATGGGTCGATCGCTGTCCGATCTTGAGGCGGTCTCGCTCTTGGAAGCGGTACCTCAATCCCACCTCTAGGTGGCGACGTGGCAGTGTCCCGTCACATCTGATCGCACGCAGCGAGATAACCGGCAATCATGACCCTTGCGACTTCGCGAATGATCTCGTCTGAAGGCAGGAAACGTGCACTGTGCAGTTCGGGCTCGGCGGCGCTACCTGATCCCGATCCGACAAACGCCATCACGCTGGGCACGACCTGACCGTAGAACGCAAAATCATCAGCTCCACACGATCGCAGTGGCTCGCTCTGAATCGCACCGCCCAACTGCGCCCATTCAGACAGCCGAATAGCTAGTCGTGCGTCATTCTCGAGGGCGGGCTCACCGCGGCGTAGGTCGATCGCCACAGTGCATCCATGAATTGCTGCTGCATGCCCTACCGTCTCCATGATCAACTCATGCAGGGCCTCTCGGTGTGCGGGATCGTAGGTGCGAATGGTCCCAGTGAGGATCGCATCGTCAGGTATGGCGTTGGGTGCGATGCCGCTGTGGATTGATCCAACGGTGATCACTGCAGGTTCCATCGGGTCAGTACGTCGGGAAATGATCTGCTGCAGGGCGGTGATGACTGAGGCCGCGGCCAGCACGGGATCGGCGGTCGCATGGGGATATGCGCCATGCCCTCCCCGTCCCTGGATCACCACGGTGAACTCGTCGGACGAGGCATTCATGATGCCCGGAAACGAGGAGAACTCCCCGGCCCGAATACGAGGGTGCACGTGCGCACCGATGACGGCCTGCACCTGAGCGGTCTGGAGTGCCCCGCTCTTCACCATGTCGAGGGCTCCGCCGGGCACAGACTCCTCCTTTGGCTGGAGTAGGGCGACCATGGGGATCGCTTCGTCGGCGAGTGCATGGGCAACAGCAACAAGCGCCGCGAGATGGACGTCGTGGCCGCATGCGTGCATAGCGTCGTTGGAGCTACTCCAGGGAGCTGCTGTTTCTTCTCTGATGGGGAGTGCATCCAGCTCTGCCCGGATGGCCACGGATGGCCCTGAAGACGCACCGATCCTGATGACCCTGCCGCCTGCTACGTCGGGCGCATCAGCGAATCCGAGAGCTGCAGCTACCAGTGCCGCCGTGGGCGCCTCATGCCCACTGACACATGGGTTCGCATGAATCTCATGGCGCAGCCGGATCGCCTCTGGAAGCGCCCGTTCGACTTTTTCCAGCAGCGGCTTGATTCTTTCCAGTGTGACGTCCGAGGTCATGCTTCACCTCGCTCAAGTCCGTAGAGCCGCGCCGCGTTATTCCAGGCGAGGTCGTCAATGAGTGCTTGCGCATCGGGCATGCTGATGTCATGTGAATTCAGCATGTCTGACAGTACTGCGTCAATCCCGATGCGCCACAGTTGTGCACCAAGGAAGTACAGCTCTGCGATGCCGAAGGCATCAGATGCATACAACAGTCGTGAGAATGGGACGATCTCCAGGGACTCCCGAATGATGGATCGAGATCCGGCCCCGGAGTGCGCGACACCCAGGCTTGTGTCCATGTACACATGTGAAAAGACTTGGCAGAGGATCGCGGCCTGCCGCACGTACGGGTAGCAGTGCAGGAGCACGATGGTTGCCCCGGTGTCCTCTGTGGCTCGCAGAAACGCAGTCATCTGCGAGGGATCGCAGCGATACAGCGTGATGTCTTTGTCACCGTAGCCAATGTGCATCTGGATGGGCTTGCCGTGTCGCACAGCCTGCCAGAGGAAGAATCGGAGCAGCACCGGGTCGCTCACTCGCTCGCTGCCTGTCGACTCGATCTCTCTGAGCCAAGCCGAGCAGGCGAGAACAACCTCCCCGTCTGTGGGAGGGGTGGGATCGAAGTGCAGTCCGTATCGGTACGCGATGACACTCTTGAAGCCGATGCAGTCTTGCGATCTCTGCGCAAGAGCTGCGCGAAAGGCGTCGGGGAAGTCTTCGGCCGACTGATGCGTGACGATCTCCTCGGCGAGCATCTCGAGCCGCACAATCGTCTCTACCGGTCGTCTCGCAAGTTCCTCCAGTTCCTTCGGACTGGTGAGTTCAGAGCCTCGATACCCCGTGTCCACTACATACATGTCAACTCCGGATGCATTGAGGAGCAACTGACTCGACTCCACGTTCCCGAGTTCCATTCGGCGCTGCCAGTACTCGCCAGCGAGAGAGTGTCGTTCGAGACCGAGAAGAGGAGCGCAGTAGGCGCGAACGGCCAACCCCAGTGGGGTGTTCAGTTCTTGGCCAGCGTGTGCGGTGTCTCCTTCCGTGAGCATGGACGTGAAAACCGGCCACGTCAGGTCGTCCTTGACGACGCCATGGCAATGGTGGTCCAGAAGTGACCGCTGCTCGAGATAGTCGTGGAGGAGCATCAGTCCACGATCCCCGACTCGGTGAAACCCTGAGCTGCCCAGAGGGCGTCGTAGTCGCTCACCCGTGCCGTCGCCCGATCGCCGAGGGTGTTGACGACTCCGGTGATCAACGCCTCCACGAGAGCGAACGCCGCAATCTGGGAATCGAATGGACTTGCGGACTGGACCGACACGGGCAGGACGATCTGTGCATCCATCGCTATGGGGCTGAGCCATGGGTCTGTGATCAAGATGAGTGAGACTCCCCGATGCGCTGCCTCGCGCGCGAAGTCAACTGTCGACTGTTGGTATCGACGAACATCGACAACAGTGAGAACGTCGCCCTTGCGTGCATCCATGAGATAGGAGACCCAATCGCTCGAATGAAGGAACACCACACCGGGTCTCAGGATCTCCAGGTGCTGCACGAGCGTGCGAGTGATGGTACCGCTGAATCTTCCCCCGGTGGCAGCGCAGCGCATTCGCCCATCTGCCAGTAGGTCCACCGCGTTATCAAACGTTGAACGATCAATATTGCTGAGGGAGGAGTTCAAGCTTTCGATGAACACGGGGAGGGTCTCGTCAAGTGCGTTTGCATGCGCATGGTTGTCGCGTCGACTGTATTGGGCAAGAGGGGAGGCCGTCCGCTCCTGAATCTCGTCGATGAGTGCTTCTTGGAAATCAGGGAATCCTTGATAGCCCAAGCGCGTGACGAGCCGGATGACCGTGGGGCCGCTGACCTCGGCCCGTTCTGCCAGCCTGGCCACCGTCTCGAGCCCCGCGGACGGGTATGCAGTCAAGATTGCGTAGGCAACGCGGCGTTCAGCCCTCGGCAGTGCCGGGAAGGCTGCACGAATGCGCTCAGCGACTAAGGACATGAAACAAACGTTACACAATTTTGGATTGACATGGAATATGAAATGCCGATTAGATGTGCTCGCGTGCTGGTGCAAACCCTATTTCCAAAATTGGTTGAGGTAAAGGACCTGTGAAAGGTGACATGCTGTGACTAGTGGGGACATCGCACTTTTTGCGTGGAATGACTATGTGGGCGTGACTAGGTGTCGCGGGATTCCCGCAGGCCTGGTCCCCAATCGGCTCGAGACCGGTCTGGGGTGGGCGGTAGCCAGTCAGGCCTTGACGCCGTTCGGGGACATCGCACCCAATCCATGGGGCCCCACCTCCGAGGTCCGGCAGGTCCCGGTCAAGGATTCTGCCGTCCGTGTGGATATCTGGCCAGATGCGCCTGCATTCCACATGTATTTGTGCGATTCCAAGAACGCCGATGGCACAGACTGGGACTGCTGCACCCGCGCCTTCATGCGTCACGCGATGGATGATCTCCGCTCGGAGACAGGTTTGGAGTTCATGGCGGCATTCGAGCATGAGTTCCTGCTGCAGTCTGATGGGCTCCCCGAGGCGGCACCCTTCAGCGTGGAGGCCATGCGCAACGCTGCCCTGTTCACGTCCGACTTGTGCCGGGCTCTTGAGGAGGCGGGGCTGGATCCGGAGACGATCGAGCCTGAGTACGGCATCCGGCAGTATGAGGTAACGGTCGCTCCCGCAGTCGGTCCTGCCGCAGGTGATCGCGCAATCATTGCCCGCGAGCTGATCCGCGAGGTCGCCCGCCGGCGCGGCATGCGAGCGTGCTTCAGCCCAAAGCCGACCCTTCTGGGAGTGGGCAACGGAAGTCATGTCCATTTCAGCCTGGTCGATTCTGAGGGACGTAATGCAACGTTCGATCAGCACGAGCCGACGGGAACCAGCAAAGTCGCTCAGCACTTCCTTGGCGGAATACTGCGCCATATCCACGCACTCACCGCGCTGACCGCACCCAGCCCCGTCTCATACCTTCGGCTGGGGCCCCAGCATTGGAGTTGTGGGTACGCGAGTTTCGGAATCCAAAATCGTGAGGCTGCGCTCCGAGTGTGCCCGTCCACGGAGAGCGATCCGGCCAAGAGGGCCCGAGGGTTCAACGTGGAATTCCGGCCGCCGGACCCGACGGCCAGCCCCTATATCGTGCTGGGCGCCCTCATTCGAGCTGGGCTGGAGGGGATCCGTGATGAACTGCCTCTCCCAGCCACCTGCGAGGGAGATCCTGCCGAACTCACCGAGGAGGAGAGGTCAGCCCTGGGCATTACGCCACTCGCGGCGTCTTTTGCAGAGGCGCTGAGTGCGTTCGAGATGGATCCGGTGGCGCGCTCGTGGATGCCGCCGCAGATGCTGGAGTCGTATCTGTCCGTCAAGAGGACGGAATTGGAGATCACCAGATCGATGTCGCCAGAGGCAGTCTGCGAGCTGTACGCGAGCGTGTACTAGACGGCCTTTTGATCACGCTCACGGCGGATGCGGATGAGTCCGAGGAGTGCGATCAGACACCAGATTCCGTTCAGCACCCAGACGGACCACACATTCGTTGTGACGCCCACCCAGACCATCACACCAGCGCCCAGGAGATTCATCGCCTGATACACCAGTGACGTAGCTACCAGCTTGCCGGATGAGAGCAGTGCGTATGCCCCGAGGAGGAAGAGCGGCCCCAGCAGCCCAACAATCTGCATCGTCATACTTTCCATGACCGGATTCTAGGGATGTAGCGAGTCAACGGCTGGGAGAATCAGGAAATGCGCGGAGTAGATGGCCCGCTGCCTCACCGGTCAAGATAACTGCGGACTCAACAGCTGCCCATTTGAGGCAACGGATCCGTTGAAGATTCGCGTACACAAATCATCGACGAGGCCGTCAAAGAGTCGCCGACCCTGTGCTTCATCAGCGTGGAGCGGATTTCCCAGTACGCCCGACTCAGAGACAGCGCGAACACCCGATTCCATGAGATCGGGGAGGATTTCACTCAGGTGTGAGGTGTTTCCCGTGATTGCGCGTTCCATATCGACACGCTGCGGATCGAGGAACAGCATGACGGACGTCTCGTCGTGGCCAGCGTGTGCATCAGTCGCGCCCTCGAATGCGCAGGGCACCCAGGCCACGTCATGCTGCTCGATGATGAGCTGGTTGACGACCTCGGCGATGGTAGGCACATTTCCGCCATGTCCATTCACGAACACGATGCGTCCGGCCCAGTGGGACAGTGATCGAACGAGTTCAATGAGCATGATGCGTAGGGCATCGTGGCCGATGGAGATCGTCCCGGGAAACATCTGGTGCTCGCCGCTCGCCCCGTAGGTGATGGGTGGTGCGATGACAACCTCGTTGTCGATCACCCCAATGAGGCGCGCAACACATGCATCAGCAGCTGCGGCAGCTATCACAGTGTCCGTGTCGAAAGGCAGGTGTGGACCGTGCTGCTCGATGGAGCCAATGGGTACCAATACCAGCGGTCGATCTGGAACATTCGGCCACGACAAATCCGCGAGTTGCTTTGGTGCGGTCACGGCAATGCCTCAGGCACCCAATGTGCGGGTGAACCCTGCAGGCATCACCACGTCCTCTGGTGAAAGATCGTGAATTGAGGCGTGGCCGAGTCCGTACAGCGTGGCATCTATTCCGTTGCGAAGGATGTCCAAGACGTTCTCCACACCGGCCTGACCATTGGCGGCCAAAGCCCACAGGTAGGCGCGGCCGATCATCACAGATCGCGCACCCAGCGCCACGGCCTTGACGACGTCGCTGCCGCGTCGGATACCACCATCCATGACTACCTCGACCTCATTGCCGACCGCAGCGACGATCGAGGGGAGCACTCTGATCGGCGCGGGAGTGGTGTCGATGTTGTTGCCCCCATGGTTGGAGACGGAGATTGCCGTGAACCCCGCTTGGACGGCCGCCTTGGCGTCATCAACTCGACAGATTCCTTTGAGCATGAAGGGTCCGTCCCACTGCGAGCGCAGCCATGCGATGTCAGCCCAAGTGGCGGGCGGGGTCTGCATCCACTCGAAATAAGCACCAAAGAATGTGGGCGAGACGCCCGCCTCATCGACCAGGTTGGGCGTGGTGAGGTCGGGTATGCCTCCGTTCCTCGCAAACTCAAGCAACCAGCGTGGTTTGGTGATCACCTGGGGCGCGAATTGCACCATCGTCTTCAGGTCGACCTTTTCTGGGATGACGGGGCTTCCCCAGTCGCGGCCGTAGGTGAAGGACCAATCGAGGGTGAGGATGAGCCCCTTGGCGCCATCGACGCGCGCATTCTCGATGCGTCGCAGCATGGCATCTCGGGTGCCCATCCAGTACATCTGGAAGAAGGTCTTTGGATTCTGGGCAACGACCGCTTCGAGGGTTTTGCTTCCGAAGGAGCCGAGACTCACGGCGGTACCCCGTGCCGCAGCAGCGCGGGCTACGGCCAGTTCTCCCTCGGGATGCACTGCCTGAACACCTGTCGGAGAGATGAATACGGGCATGGAGATGTCCTGACCCATCACGTTCGTTGCGAGATCACGCTGTGCATGCAGCCCAGCTACATGCGGTGCCAGTCCGAGTTCGGAGAAGGCCTGCGTGTTGTCCGCGTAGGAGACACCCTTCTCAGAGCCGGCCAGCAGTGCGCTGTACACGGACGAAGGGAGTCGCTTCTTGGCACGACGCTGTGCTTCGGCAACAGTCTCGAACCATGAGTTCGCCATGATGAGCCTTTCGTGGGATCAAGTGGCGTCGACGGTGAAGCCGGCGAGTGGGTTCTCCGCGCATGCACGGCTGGGAGGAGCTGACGGAGTGAATGAGCCGATCTGCAGCAGATTGTTGCTGGAGCCTCGTGTTGCAGGGTTGCGTGAGTGGTCCTGACTGGCTACAGGAATTGTTCGACCCACCTTGAGGAGTGCGGCCTCGCTGTAACCCTGGACGCATTCGGGATCGGGTCCGTCAAGGGGAAGTCCCGTAAAGAACTTCGCCGCCATACAACCGCCCCGGCACGCGTCGAAGAACTCACATCGGGTGCAGGCGCCGGATGTTTGAGGTGAACGCAACTCCTGAAAGAGTTCGGATGTTTGCCATACGCCCGAGAACCCACCGGGCGATAGCACGTTTCCTGCGAGAAACTGTTCGTGGATCGCGAATGGGCAGGCGTACACATCACCGATGGGATCGATGAGACAGACGACTCGGCCAGCACCACACAGATTGAGACCAGGAAGAGATTCCCCGTATCCCGCAAGGTGGAAGAAGGAATCACCGGTCAGCACAGACTCGCCCGCTCGGAGCAACCAGTTGTAGAGCTCGCGTTGCTGTTCTGCGGTCGGGTGGAGATCGGACCAGACGTCCGCTCCACGACCGGATGGCCGCAGTCGAGTCAAGCGAAGTGTGGCTCCATGCTGATCCGCCAACTCCTTGAACAAGTCAAGTTGACCGACGTTTTCGCGGGTGACGACGACGGAGATCTTCGCGTCAGTGAAACCGGCGGCAGAGAGGTTGTCGAGGGCACGAATTGCCGTGTCGTAGGACCCTTCACCACGCACGCGGTCGTTGACGTCGGCCGTGGCTCCGTCCAGGGAAATCTGCACATCCACGTAATCAGTGGACGCGAGAAATGCAGCGCGCTCCGGTGTGATGCGTACGCCATTGGTGGAGAATTTGACCCCGACCTGATGATCAACGGCGTAGCGAAGCAGGTGCCAGAAGTCCGGACGGATGGTCGGTTCGCCACCACCGATGTTGACGTAAAACACCTGCATGGCCTGCAACTCATCGATGATCGCCTCACATTGCTCAGTAGAGAGCTCGCGCGGGTCTCGTCGACCAGAGGAGGAAAGGCAGTGCACACACGCGAGATTGCATGCGTAGGTGAGTTCCCAAGTGAGACAGATGGGCGCATCGAGACCGTATTCGAACTGCTCGATAAGTGATCCGCCCTGTGGTCGCGAATGCATGGTCGCAGTCATGAGACGTCGCCCTGAGCGCAGCGAACAATCATGCCGGTCGATGCCAGTGATTCGAGTGCCTTGATGTAGGCGGGCCATTGCTCACTGGGCACGCAGGCTGTCTCCAGCGCGTCACGAACAATGGTCTTGGTATTGAGGTTTTCGACGACGGTCACCAATTCCTTGCGTTTGAGAAATGTCAGCCTTCGCGTACCGAAGTGGTAGGCCAAGGCTCCGAAGGGCTCTGGACGCAGGGCCACATCTGGGGCGAGTACCCACGACTCGGCGAGCATGGTCGTCATGAATTCGAGGTGCCTCTCGGGAGGTCTAGTAGACGCCGCACATGCCGTCGATCGACACGTCTTCGATCAAGGTCTCCACGGTGACTTCGGTGGGCTCTGCCGCAGTCGGTTCTGCGGTGGTGGGCTCTGCGTTCATGGTTGTCCTTTTTCGGGCGAATGGGGTCTTGTAGGCGACCCAAATGTGTTGCTGCAGACTAATGGCACTCAGCGCCAAAGGTCAAGGGTTATGGCGAGGAATTGAGAGCCTGCGCTGGTAGGTTCTCGAAGAACGAAAGGTGCGAGGCAGGGCAATGATCGGAAGACCCCCCGTCACCACTCATGCCGACATCGAGGCAGCTGCGTTCAAGCTTTTCGCGCAGAAGGGGTTCGCGGAGACCACAATTGAGGACATCGCTCAGGCAGTGGGAGTCGGAAGGCGCACGATCTTCCGTTATTACCCCTCGAAGAACGACATCCCATGGGGGCGATTCGACGAGAGTCTGGCCGGATTTCGCGAGACCCTGCAGCGCATGCCCGCCGAACTGCCCGTGTTCGATGCGGTGCATCAGGGCGTCATCGAGTTCAATCGATTCGACGATGCAGTGCTGAGCCAGCATCGTGAGCGCATGTCCTTGATCCTGCGAACGCCGGAGTTGCAGGCTCACTCCGCGCTGCGTTACGAGCAGTGGCGCAAGGTCATCGCCGATTATGTTGCGAAGCGCACCGGGCACCATGCAGCCAGCAGCCTTCCCGTCACTGCTGGCCATGTCGGTCTTGCGCTTGCCCTGAGCGCCTATGAATCCTGGCTGAGCGATGAGAACGACTCCTTGACAGAGAGTTTGTCCCGATCATTTAGCGAACTTGGCACCTTGATGGGCCGTCATGGGTGATCGCTGCACCCCCCCGATGGCATTACCCAACCAGGACCGACAACTTCCCATCGGTGCCGTCATCTACCTCGACCCTCGGGTGACACTCTGGGCAGATGGAGCCGCTCTGATCGGTGGATCACCGTGGCGCATCAGTCGCCTTTCACCGGAGACCAGGGCCATCGTTCGCGATCTGCGCATGCGAGGCGAACGAGGCCGTCGTGCCGAAAACTCGCGCGAACTTGCGGTGTACCGGGAACTGATCGACAGGGGATTCGCTCACGTCATGTCGTCACGTCGTAGTGCGCCTCTTCGCTGCGACACGGTGATACCGGCGATGGATCGTCCCGAGCTGCTCGAACGGTGCCTGGAATCCCTGAGCGGGCAGGAAGTCACGGTCGTCGATGACGGATCCATGAACGTTGCAGAGATAGCCGATGTGGCGAAACGCTGGCGTGCCCGACTCATCGAGCATCCAGTCAATCGAGGCCCGTCGGGTGCGCGCAACACCGGGATCGATAACACCGATGGGGATCTCATTGCTTTCATCGATTCCGATTGCACGGCACCACAGGGATGGCCGGACTCAATGCTCCACCACTTCGATGATCCCGCCGTGGCAGCCGTGGCTCCTCGCGTTGTGGGACACGAGGTCACTCGAGGGGTGATCGAGCGATATGAGAGCACCCGATCCTCATTAGACATGGGCATCAATGCTGAACTCGTGCGGCCCGGCTCTCGACTGGGCTTTGTTCCTACAGCCGCACTGATCATGCGACGCGCTGCGCTGGGCGCGGCGCGCTTCGATGAGAACTTGCGGGTGGGAGAGGACGTCGATCTCGTCTGGCGTCTTGTTGAGGCCGGATGGCACGTTGTGTACGACCCATCGGTGGTTGTTCGTCACGAGATACGCACCGATCCTCGAGACTGGATCGCCCGCAGGTTCCAGTACGGGACGTCTGCGCCGCAGCTGGAGGAACGCCATCCGGGCTATCTCACGCCGGCAAAAATCTCAGCGTGGAATGTCGCCGCGCTCGCTCTTCTCGCTGTGCGAAAACCGCTCTTTGCTGCAGCCGTCACAGGGGTTGCAACCGCAGCACTGACGAGGCAGACCAGTTCGATGCCCCGCGGAGTGCTGCTCGCCGGACGGGTGGTGGGGCAGGGACTCCTCGCAGACTCAGCCGCGATCGGTCACCTGCTGCGCCGTGAGTGGTGGCCGATTGGCGCGGCAGCACTGGCTCTTTCACCTCGATACCCGGCAGCACGCGTTGCAGCAGCCACCATGCTCGCTCCCATCGCGCTGGAGTGGGTCACCCGAGATCGCTCGCTTGATCCCGTGAGGTACTCGGTACTTCGATTGATTGACGACGCAAGCTATGGAACGGGTGTCATCGTCAGTTCCCTACGAGCGCGCTTCGCTGCTCCGCTGATTCCTCGCGTCCGCATGCCGCGGTGGCCGTCACAACGACACTGAGAACTCCCACTCGAACTTCAAGGGTCGCATGTCACAGAGCGAGGCCAAGTCCCACGCGCCAATTGGTGTTGCAATCGCTAGAGATTGAGTTGAGTGAGCGCAAAGCCTTTGCTCCATGAAGGCTGATCCTTCGTGAGCATGGTGTCCACCGTGATGCGCTTCTGCGGAACCCGAACTCCCTGATCGCCATACGTGAATTGGTGCGTGTATTGGCTATTCGGGCATAAGCCTTCAGCGAAAGAATCTTGGGGATCCCGATAGAGAGCACTGACCTTGGTCCAAGCATTCTTACCTGTGCAGGTGGTTGTGATGGCTTTCTGGAATCGTGTGCCTAGTGCACGGCCTGGCTTAAGTTTGAGAGTGTTCATGTTGTAGGTGATGGAGGAAACTCCTTTGAACTTCGCGTTGGAATATCCCGGGAGAGTGCGAATTTCAGTGGGTCGAATCCGATCATTGTTTGCCTTGTTTAGCACTGATGCACCGGCGGTCTTGATGACGGAGTCATAAGCCCGCTGGCATTTCACAGTGTTGAAGTTTGCTGCGGTTGCCTTAAGAGGCGTCGTACTTTTTGCTTCATAGACGAGCGGTGCTTTTTTGGGGGCGTTGTTAGGAAAGCACTCGGCTCCTTTGCGGCCCAGTTCGCGCATGTACATGCGGGCATCATTTTGACCAAGACCAAGATAGGAAAGAGCGACGACGTTAAATGTGAGCGGACCAACCTGCACTGCCTCGACTCCGCGCCCGCCTGGCGTAGGCGATGCGAACGCAACCTGGGCAGATGCACCACCGATCTCGATGATTCCGATGGTGTTATCGCCATCGGCGAGGGTTCCATCGGACGCATTGGCATCAAGCCACGCGTAGAGCGCTTCGCGCTGGCCAGACATGATGGCAACTTCACCCACTGCGTAGCCACGCGTGGGGATATAGGCGGTGACGGCACCCATGATTGCAGCTGCGGCGGCTGCATCGCGCTGTTCCACGTTACGGAGCCCAGCGGTTGCAAGTGCAGATACGGAAACAGAAGACTTCTCGATGTTGTTGGCCACAAGGTAGGCGTCGAGCGCATCAAGCAGTGGGCCAATTCCCGCGGGGCCCGCCTCGGTCGGGTTCGATTCGAAGTCGGAAAGAGGGAGAACCTTGGGCTTTTCTTCCATGAGTCGATTGGGTGATCCCAGTGGCTGCGGGCCTTCTTCATAGAGCGCGATCCGCGAACCACTGCTTCCTGCGTCAATGACCGCAACGTAGGTGACCCCAGTTGAGGTGGCCGCCTGCGTGGGAATTGCACCAACACCAAGAACTAACCCAAAAGTGATGACAGTAGAAACGAAGATCTTGCTGGTTGTGCGAAGAGTGGGAGTCACGATCGAAGGATACCTTCGCGTGCATCTTCAACATTCCGGAATCTTTTCTGACCAGTCAGGTGCACCACATGCCATTGGAATGTGTTGTAGATCACGAAAATCACGTCGGATCGAGGTGGAATGTTCAGGTTGTGTGAACTTGGCATAACAATGCGGTCACCGGGCGCGCTTGAAAGCGCAGCAATGTTTGTTTCGGCTTACGGTCAAAAGGTACAACAAAACCCCAACTCAAGGAGGAACACATGCGAGCAATGCGTCGCACCGCAATCGCGGTGGTTTCGATCGCAGCAGCCCTGACCCTGTCGGCGTGCAGCAGCTCATCGGACGAGGCAACCACGGCAGAGACAACCTCTGCTGCCGAGGAAGCCGAAGTAATGGAAGAAGCCGGTACGGGGACGATCGTTGACGTCGCCTCGAGCACTGAAGGCTTCAGCACTCTGGCCGCAGCCGTCTCGGCAGCGGGCTTGGTGGACACACTGAATGGTGAGGGTCCCTTCACCGTTTTCGCACCTACCGATGATGCTTTTGCAGCTCTGCCCGCAGGCGTTCTTGACGCACTGCTGCTCCCAGAGAACAAAGACGTTCTGACTCAAATCCTGACCTACCACGTTGTTCCTGGTCAGGTTATGGCCGCTGACGTAACCGACGGCGACGTTGCCACGGTTGAGGGTCAGTCTGTAACGCTTTCGACCGCTGATGGCGTAACTGTGAACGGTGCAAAGGTCATCCAGGCTGATGTGGTCACGAGCAACGGTGTCATTCATGCCATCGATGCGGTGCTCCTACCGCCGGGTGTCGATCCCGCAGCACTTATCGCTCAGTAAGCAGTCCAACAAAGCAATCATGTTGCCCGGTCACCTCGTAATGAGGTGGCCGGGCAACAGCTTTTTTAGAGCGCAGAGTTTCGGCGCGTGCAATAGTGACGTATGAAATTTCATAGGCCGTTGGTAATCGCTGCAGGCGTGTGCTTGTCCCTATCTCTCACAGCACTATTGATGACCTCTCCTGCATCGGCGGCAACAGATTTGTCGGGCACGTGGAACTCGGATTCCCTGCGCGACAACGACATCGGCTACCACTTTGATCTCACTGCTGTCCCTAACACCTCAGCTGGTTATGTCGGAGCGTTTCAGTTTGCCTACCGGGATGGGCGCAAAGGATCCAAGGTTCCGGTGCGAGTTACAGCGAGCGGCAACAAGGTCACCTTCATCGCTCGCAGTGGATCCTTTGATAAATCCGGCACGGTGTTGCGTGGGGTCCTCACCACAAAAGGACCATCCATCAGAATGACGAACTGCCAGGCCCGACTCAACCTTGCGATGGCTCGCGATCTGGCCTCGGATTGCACATTCCGGCCTGCGAAAGATTCCTAGGTCTCCGTTAGTTCACTGCCAGATCTAATACGATCTGCGGGGAGGTATTCATGGCACTGTCGCGCAGGCAATTCATTGCAGGGGTTTCGGTCCTTGCTGCTGGTTGGGGTCTATCCCGAGAAGCCCTTGGCCAAGTGTTGTCTGCTCCTATGCGCACGGGCCAGGGGCCTTCTACGGTGCTGCAGACCATCAAGATGTCCGCTCAAACCGTTAGGGGCTCTTATCGTTCCCTGATCGCTGGGGCAGGCGAGGAATTCATCCCTAGATACGACCTGTTGGGTCGGGTCGCTGATGGTGCCCGCACGGGTTCGCGTCGTTCGTTGTTCTATTTGGCACATTTATCGGACATGCACGTGATCGATGCACAGACACCAGCCCGCATGGATGCCGCTCAAAGCCTTGCACCCGCCCTCTTCACTGATGCCTGCCGCCCGCAAGACACCTTGACCGTGCATGTGTTGGCCTCAATGGTTGACAGTGTTGTAGCCGCGCACACGAGTTCAGTCACGGGAGCCCCTCTTGGCGCAGCGCTGAATACCGGCGACAGCGCGGACAACCTGTCAACTTTGGAGACCCGGTGGTACATCGACGCCCTTGATGGCGGTGAAGTGCTGGCGAACAGTGGTGCTGCCGGGGTGTATGAAGGTCCGCAGGTGTGGTCTGAGGCGTCGTACGCCTACCACCCGGACAACCCGGAAGATGATGTGTATGGCGCATATGGGTTCCCGGTAGTTCCGGGGATGCTCGAGGCGGCAGTGAGTCGGCCTGTGGTGTCACAGGGTCTCCCCGTGCCGTGGTACTCGGTGTATGGAAATCACGACGCGACCTACATGGGAACCTTCAGGGCAGATCCTGCGCTATTTGCCTATGCAGTGGGAGATCGCAAGGCCGCGCTCGGGGAGGCGCTCGCGCCGAACTGGCTGCAAGGTTTTGCCAGTGACTTGAGCGCACCGCAAATGGCCATCAATGCCCTGCGTCAACAATTCGGCCTGCTGCCAGGGATGAAGGCCGTGACGCCTGATCCGATGCGCAAACTGCTCGAGCGAACAGAATTTATGGAAGCGCATTTAGATTCCCCTGCGGTGCCGGGCCCTGTTGGTCACGGTTGGACTCAGGAAAATGTGACGACCGGTCAAACTTGGTGGTCGGCCGATCTTGCTCCATACCTTCGGGTTTTTGGTCTCGATACCTGCAATCTTGCGGCTGGTGCCGATGGCGCCGTTCCAGAAGATCAATTCATCTGGTTACAAGAGCAATTGGTTCAATGCCAAGCGGAGGGCCGACTCGCGATTGTGTGCAGTCACCACAATTCGTTGACTTTGGAAAACGACGCAACACCTGTGTTTGGCGGGCAGCGCTTGGTGCACGCTGAGGAATTCCTTGCGATGCTCCTTGAGTACTCGGCCTGCGTAGCGTGGCTCAACGGACATACCCACATCAATACGGTCACTGCGCATCCTCGAACCAATGGATCCGGTGGTTTATGGGAAATCACCACGGCATCCTGTGTCGATTTCCCGCAGCAACAACAGCTTGTGGAATTAGTGGACAATCGCGACGGCACTATGTCGATTTTTGTCACTGCTCTCGATCACGCGGCTCCACCCACCTGGAGCCCCGGCGACCTGAGCCAAACTGGGCTGGCCTCGTTAAGCCGCGAACTCGGAGCGAATGCGTGGCTGTCTAAGCCGTCGCTCCGGGCTGGCTCACCGCTGGATCGGAATGTGGAATTACTCATGCCCGCACCATTTGACCTTTCTGCCATCACTGATTCCATGGTGGAGAAGGAACAGATGAAGGCGCGTACCCAGCTGCTCGCTCATGGAGGTGTGGCATGAGGCGATTAGTGCAGATCTTTCTTCCATTGTTGTTGATTGGATCTCTCGCGGGCTGCTCGCAGATCGATGCCTTGGCCCCAGTCGGCGGAGACAAGATCACG
The DNA here is from genome assembly GCA_903918595.1 of uncultured Actinomycetes bacterium. Taxonomy (GTDB): domain Bacteria; phylum Actinomycetota; class Actinomycetes; order S36-B12; family S36-B12; genus CAIXFB01. Next base: position 2,314 of record CAIXFB010000077.1, on the reverse strand, counting down.
AGTGTGCGCAACGCTGCCTATAACGTGTTGGTGCAGCAGCAGGTTGAGGTTTTGGTAGCACCGACCTGCAGCACGGTTGAGGCTGGATTCTCCTGCATTGGGAGCACGGTGAGAAATGAACCGATCGTGGTCGAAGCATCTGGGACAGCTCCTTTCCCACTTGTGATCACTGTGGATGGCATCACGATTTTTGAGGGCTCTGCGCAAGACGTTCTAGACCAAGCGGTCTTGGAGGCGTCATGAAATCTTTCCTACGCGTATGGCAAGGCTGGCGAATCGTGATGCCAGTAATCGTGATCAACGCGCTGGTGCAGGCTGCGTTGCTCGTTCCTGGAGTTTTGCCCTACTTGACGATCCCCTTCATTCTCATCGCACTGGTTGGCCTCTTGGTTATGGTGGCGTCGCTTGTGCTCGTTGCTGCTGCGATGTTGCAGGCAGTCGCAGGTGCAGTTGATGCTGACGGAGTGCTGAGCACCCTGAAAGAGCGGTTCTGGCTGGTTCTGTTGTGGGCACTTGGACTCGTACTCGTTGTGACCCTGGGACTCTCTCTGTTTGTTCTGCCTGGGCTGATTGTGTTAGCGCTGACACCGTTTGTCTTGCTTGCCGTTATTGATGGCCAACGCAACCCGATCTCCACTAACTTTGCGGTGATCAGAGCTCGGTGGGGGAGTTGGTTGTTGACCATCATTGTGATCGCTGCGGCGAGCTTGGTGCTGTGGTTCTTCTCGGCGCTGAATGGTTTCTTCGTGACCGGAGCCCCGGCAGCATTAATCGGCTGGCTAGTACTTGGGTTCGCGTCGAGCTGGTTCATCAGCAGGTGGGCGTTCATCTATCGGCAGGTTGTACCTCTGGGCACCGGCGCGAAGTACACGGATGGCTGAGGAGTCTTCCGATCGGGCACGGTTTTTCCCGGCGATCGAGAAAAAGCATGGTCTACCGATGGCGTATTGGTTTGACCAGATGAAAGAGATTTCTGACCAGAAATATCCAGCGCAGATCGCTTTTCTGCGTGAGAACCACGGATTTAGTCAAGCGCACGCGAATGCATTGGTGCTGTACTGCAGAGGCTCGAAGAACGCGCGCAAGTACAGCACGTTCGATGAGTATCTCGCTGAGCACGATCCAGTCGCGGTGGAGACCCTTCGCAGTATTTTTTCGGTGCTGATGAAGAAGTTCCCCAAGCTCAAACTGGTGATCGCGTGGAATCACCCGATGCTTATGTTGGGAGACAGTTACTTGTTTGGCGCGTCGATCCATACAAAGCACATTTTGCTCGCACCCACGAATGTTGATGTGCTCGATGAATTTCGCCCGCGGCTCGTAGATTACGTCGTAAATAAGAAGACTTTTGCAGTGCCGCTTGATTGGAAAGTCAACCAGAAGTTATTGTGCGACATGATGTCAACTCAATTGAAGGCCACGTGACCATAACTCGCGTCGAGCGATTTGGTCCTGCGCCGATCATTGCCATTCATGTGCTTGCAATGATCGGCGTTCTATTTTGGCTCTCCACGATAGTTGGAGCGTTCATCGAAGATTCGTCGAGCAAGTGGTACGTGGCCATGGTTGGGCTCGTGCTGGGTGGCGCACATGTAGCGATCTCAAGATTTACATCACTGCACAGCACGCGCGCTTTTGCAGCCATGTGGTTCGTATTTGTAGGGGATTCATTCCTTGCCATTTTTGTTGATTGGCAAGCGATTGCCCTCGTGCTTTTCACAGTTGTGTTGCTGCTACTCACCAGAATCCGCTCAGCTCGGTTCTGGTTCGCTAGACAAATGTGAAATTGATTCGTTTTCTTGTGAGTTTCTCCGTATTGTGAAGTCTTGCTGTGTTCAACTCCGACCCAGCATGTCAGTACCGAAATGATGGGTCAGAACATGTGGACTAAGCGTCTAGTGCGGACAACTGCCGGATTGGCATCTGTTCTGAGTCTTCTTCTCGTTGCGCCGATTGCGGCGGCAAACGATGTGTTCCCAGAGGCCCCTACCGAATCCTTTAAAGAGTCGGTGACGGTGACGGTTCCCGTGCGAACCATCACCACTCCAGGCACTTCCGGGCAGAACGGGATCCTGGAAATGTCCGTGGGCAACTCTGCGCCACTCTCCGTAATGATCGACACCGGCTCGGTTGGATTGCGTCTTTGGGGCGGACAACTACCGGGTGTCACGATGACAAAGAAGAAGGTTTCGTCTTCTCTGAACGGAACGAGCGTGCCCGGGCTGATTGGTCAGGCGCCGATGACCCTCGGCGGGGTCACCACCACCCTTGCCGTCCCCTTTCAGTTGATTAACACCAGCAACCCGTACATCGG
>CAIXFB010000076.1 GCA_903918595.1 uncultured Actinomycetes bacterium | reverse complement strand
CTGCGCTCTGCGATGAGGATGCCGCGACGCTTGAACCGGGAGAGGGCGCTCCGCACGGCCGCATCTTCAATGCCGACCTCGGAAAGAAGGGTGAGCAGGCTGCTCACCGAAAGCCAGCCACCGATGCTGCGGCTGTAGGCGCCGAAGATCGTGATGATCAATGATTGGGGCCGGACGGCTCGGATGGCGACGTCGTAGGGCTCGCCCGTGAACGACTGGAGCGCCGCGGAGTCAGCGGCGCCTTGCCCGAGATTCATGTTTGGCACGATACCTGTCAGGTGTTTCCTAGGAGCGGGTTCGCGATGGGTGTCCGCGTGCTTCTTGCGCGCACCCGCGGCACCGCGACCGACACTACGATCCCGAGTTCGCCGATGGCGCTGTGGCGTCTGTAGACGCCTGTCGCATCTGCGCGAACTCGACCACCTGTCGCCCGATGATGGCCAACTGTTCGGCAGCGCCCGTGTCCTGACAAGAGCCGTCGGCATCGAACTTGGTCACGGATGCGTTGACCGTGCCACCCAACGGGGTGGGCCAACCGCGAAGGGCATGCACCACCTGGCGCAACTGGTGCAGCGTGGAGACCGTGGCCTGCCAGCCGTATGCCACCGAGATGCATCCGACGGAGCGGCCGTCCAGGTAGGACGGGTCGTGTTCGCGGAGGTCTTCGATGTAGTCGAGGGCGTTCTTCATCATGCCGCTGATGCCACCGTGGTAACCGGGACTCGCGATGAGGATTCCGTGTGCAGTGCGCACCTTCTCCACGAAGTCCAGCGCGAGCGGATCGCGGTGCGTGGTCTCAGTGTCGTAGATGGGGAACATCAGAGCGCGTCCGGTGATCGAGATGACCTCGGCGCCGGCGGCCTGCGCTGCCATCGCCGCCACGTTCAGTGCGAGCTCGCTCGATGACTGCGGGCGGGTGCTGCCGCCGATGGCGAGGATGCGCACTGCAGGGGTTGTGGTCATGTGTCTCCATCGTGTCTGGTCTGTCGGCCGGTGATTAGTTCGGAGGTGATTATGGCAAGGCGCTCACCTTGCACACGGGCCGCGGTGATGGCGTCGTCATCGGGTGCAGCGCCCTTGCGCGATACGAACGAGGATCCGTAGGGGTTTCCTGAGACGCGGGCGATGTGCTCGTGCGCATATCCGAGCGGCATCACGAGCGATCCCCAGTGGTAGAAAATGTTGTTCATCGCGAGGATCGTGCTTTCCAGACCACCATGCTGCGTCGACGAACTCGTGAATGCGGTGCCGACCTTGGCTGCCAGCACTCCTGAGAACCAGAGCCCACCAGTGGTATCGAGGAAGGCCTTCAACTGCGAGGCGGGCCCGCCGAATCGGGTTGGCGAGCCGATCGCGATCGCGTCTGCCCACTCGAGATCCGCAAGGCTCGCGTACTCATCGGTGCAGGTGTCGATCCATTCTTGCCAGCGTGGATTGGTCACGATTGCTTCCTGCGGTGCGGTTTCGTGGACCCTGCGCACCCGGACCTCGGCACCCGTGGCGGCTGCGCCTTCACCGATCGCATG
>CAIXFB010000075.1 GCA_903918595.1 uncultured Actinomycetes bacterium | reverse complement strand
GCGTGCAGAACCGACACAACTGCATCCTCAGCAGCAAATGCCGGAGCGGCAGCAAGGCCAAGGGGAAGTACGAGGGCTACGGCGGTGACCGCACCAGCCCGGGCGAGACGACTGGATCGACTCATGGGGACCTCCAGGGTTTGAGGATCATCCCTTCCTGGGCGATCCGTTACCCCTACTTCCCCCCGAGATGCTGATTTGGATGCAGAAAACCAAAAAGAATTACGACGCGACAACTTCGACGGTGCGGAGTTCGGGATCGCTTGCGTAAGCAACCCGCGTGCTCCGCCCCGCAATAGCTATCGCCTCGATGATTTCTTGGGTGATCTGCTCACCAGGGGCGATCAGTGGAACTCCGGGCGGGTAGGGGGTGAATTGCTCGGCGCTGATCAGCCCAGCAGCCTGATCGAGGGGCACTCGCCTGCGCGGTGCGAAGAAAGCATCTCGCGGAGACATCGCAACGATGGGCGAGACCCGCCACATTGCCGCCGGGGTGGGCGCCCGGCTCGGCCCACGCAATACGCCAATTGCTGAGGTAATCGTGTCGGTGATCTCAGTGGCGAAGGCCTCTTCATCGACGAGAGACATGGTGATCACGAGGGTATCTGCATCAGCAGCCTCCACACCGTGCCCGAATTCCCACAGCGCCGCCCCTAATGCCACACCGTCGATCCCGGCTCGCGGCAGCCACAGCGTGACCTTGAGTGGATCGAGTTGGCATCCCGAATTTGCCTCGGTCAACACGACAAGGCCAGTGATTTTCGCCAGTGTGGCTCGCATGCTGGCGGTCAGCTCGACCGCGCGGTCCAATGCAGGACCACCATCACCTGCCATGACAACGCGGGTCGCTTCAATGGATGCAAGCAGCGTGGCAGAAGGCGAAGTGGTGGCGGTCAAATCAACGGCTCGATCAAGCCTCGCAGCATGTATGCGATGACCGCCAAGAGTTGTTACGGCGGTCTGTGAGTATCCGAGCAGGGTTTTGTGCACGCTTGTAGTCGCGATGTCGGCACCTTGCGCAATCGCCCCGCCACCTGGCAGAAAGTCCAAATGCGCACCCCAAGCCTGATCAATCACAAGCACGCTGTCCTGATCGTGCGTGGCTTTCGCAAGGGCAGCCACATCGCTCAGGGTGCCCACATAGGAAGGGGAGGTGATGAAAACTGCCACCTGGTCAGCACCCCCTTGCTCGATTCGACTAGCCGGCACGCCCACCGGGATTCCGAACTCCGGATGAATCTCGGGCAGCACCCACACAGGTGAGGCACCGCTGACTACGAGAGCAGCGTGCAAGGAACGATGGGAAGTTCGATCCACCAGAACGCGCTCACCCGGGTTTGCAACCGCCGTGACAGCACTGATGTTCCCCTGCGACGAACCTCCCACGAGGAAGCGCGCGTGCTGAGCTCCCACGGCTGTGGACCACAATTTTTCCGACCGCACAAGCAATTTTTTGGAGAAGGAATTGTCATCAGCGCCGCCCTGAAGCGGGAGGTCGTCACGAATCAATGGCGCCATAACTTCAGCGCCCGGGGCCGTGGAATCGGCACTGACATAACGGTTCTTGTGCCCCGGGATCTGTAATGGCCGGCGGGCAAGTGAGCGCGCATGGAACCACGCATCGAGCAGCGGCGAGTCACTCATCAGATGAGGCTACCCGTTCGCGGGTTACCGGCGGTTGTGAATCGCCTGCTCACGAAGATCCAGCTGGCGCAAGATCGGACGAACGATTGCATCAGGAATGCCTTCCTCATCGCGCATTCGAAATAACTCTTCCTGCTCTGCGCGAATCATGGCCGACTCAACCGAAGAGGCGATTTGCTGATCAGTGCGGGCCTGTGTGAGATGCGCTGACTCAGCGGGGGAGAAACGTTCGATTCGCACCTCGTGCTCTGCGCGTAAGGACTCCACCACGGAGAGCGGTATCGGTTCGTTCATGACTTCCGCTTCTCGCACAGCAGACTCAAGCCGATCAAGAGCAGCTCGGGCGAGGGCTGTGTCAACTTTTTGTAGTACTGCATCGTCGTGATCGGTACCCACCTTGAGCCAACGTGCCATTGGTCCCAACGTTTGCGCCAAGAGAAGAGAGACGACGATGACACCGAAACTCACCCCCATGACCACATCCCGGTACGGCAACTCTTCACCGCTTGCCATGACAAGCGGGATTGAAAACGCTGCCAGGCCAGAGACCGGCCCACGCGCTGCAGCCCATGAGAGCAGGGCCGCACTCGTCCATGTACTCACTGGGCTGTCCCGGTTGCCACGCACCCTGTTCGTCAGCACCATCAACGCGAGAAATGCAGCTCGCGTGAGAATGAGAGTGACAACGACGATAGGAATAAGCAATAGAACTTGATGCTCTTCGGTGATCGTGAGTCGATTCACCACATCCGGTATTTCTAGACCAATCATGAAAAAGGCCATTGCCTGCAGGATGAAGGTGATGTGCTTCCAAGCGTTGGCGCTCTGCAAACGGCTAGCACCACCTGGCTCAGAATGTTGCCGGTGCGCAATCAGTAAGGCTGCAACCACCACGGCAAGGATGCCGGAGCCATCCACTTCTTCAGCAAGAAAGTAGATCGCAAACGGGGCAACGATGATCAAAGCATTGGCTGCGACCACGTCGCTGGTTTTACGCAGAACCCACGACAGCACTATCCCTGACAGCGCACCGACTCCAACGCCGCCAATCACCGCGAGTGCAAAAAGCCCACCTACCTGCACGATGGAGACCGACCCGACAACCGCTGCGATGACCGCAACGCGTAACGCAGTGAGTCCGGTGCCATCGTTAACAAGGCTTTCACCTTCAAGAATGGAAACGAGACGGCGCGGCAGTGACGCCCGCTTGGCGACAGCACTCACCGCTACCGCATCAGTGGGAGCAAGCACCGCACCCAACGCGATAGCCATGGCAAGTGGCATCGCAACGATCGAGACCACCACTCCACCCACCACAAGGCACGTTGTGATGACCAACCCCACAGCCAGGGCCAGAACGGGTCGACTGACTTTGCGCAAATCCAGGTATGACGAGTTCAGCGCCTCACCAAATACAAGCGGGGCGAGAATGGCAACCAGAATGATCTCCGGATTGGGCAAATTGTCCGGGCCGATCGGGAGAATGCTGACCAGAAGACCGGTGACAATGAGCGGAAGTGCCATTCCCCACCCGCGCTGACGAACCAGCACGCCCACTCCCACGGCCACTACAGCCGAAATTGCCAGCGTGGCGAATGTTTCATTCATCGCTACAACCTCGACGCACGCACGCTCAGAGCGATCAACGCTCCATAGGCAATCACAAAACTCACACCAAAGATCAAGTAGGCCCAACGCAGCAACGTCCAGTCACCCGGGACCGTGAGAGTGAGAATCGTCATGATGCCACCGGCAACGATCATCACGGCCGCGCCACCGCGCGCACCAGCATCATCAGCTCGCCGGACCAACCACATTTGCCCGGAGAGTCCTACAAGTGCTGCCCCCAACATTCGAAGGACCCAATCGACACTCGCCGTGCCTTCGAGGCCCAACCAGCTGGCGAAGGTGCCGGGCAGAAGGAGCAGTGCCAGTGCCGAAACGAAGAAGACAGCGGCTCCGGCTCCCAACACGATTCGAATTAACCGTGCAGCACCAATGGCATCCATAAGGCGTCAGGCTAGTGCTTGCTGGGTTTGACCAGGCTCTAGCTCAGGCGGTGCGTAAATAGCGGCGATGCGAGAGAGCACATCGAGAACGTCGGGAAGTGGCACCGCAGCGAGCATCGGTTGCTCGGACTCAAGGAAGGTGCTGTCCACCAAAGGTTGCGGCTGCAGGAATTCGGCTGGATCCGCCGCTGCTGCATCCAGGTACTCCTGCCATGCCAGATTGTGGATCAGGTACGCCACTTGGGCCTGCTCAATTGCGCTGTGCCAGGGCAGCACTACAACCTCAGCGATGGGAAGTGCAGCAGCCTCGATCGCATCGCGCCCCTCAGCCGCAATTTCTCGGAGCTCAGCGTCAAGTTCTGCCCGCTCGGCAGGGCTGGCATCTGCTTGCGAGTGCCCCGCAAATGCCGCATCCACATTCTCGGACGCCTGTCGCATGGCCTCTTCAGAGGCCTCGATCCGGGTGATGATCGTGTTCATCTCAGCCGTCCGAAAGCCCCAATCGGCCACGACCAGCCCGCCGATGATCAACGTGATGAAGAACGCGAGAGCCCCGGCTGCCCACGGGATCCACGGCTTAGCCCGAGTAGTGCTCACCCACCCATCCTCACCTATTCCCTCTCCATCGCTCTCCTGCACACCCCGAGGACTACGGTGTCCCCCGTGAATTCGGCCCATTCGAGTGGCATGTGGCAGGGGCAGTACGCCGCCATGCTGGACGATGTGCGCGGCCAGTTCGCAGAACTCTCCCGCACCGCACCGATTCGACTTGCCAAACGCACTTCCAATCTCTTTCGGGCGAGAGCCGCCACCTCCAGCCCTGGGCTCGACGTCTCAAGTTTTGACGGGGTACTGCAGGTGGATCCGGTCAATCGCACCGCAGAAGTTCTCGGCATGACCACGTACGAGCACCTCGTCGACGCGACACTCCCATTTGGACTCATGCCCCTCTGCGTTCCGCAATTGCGCACCATCACATTGGGTGGCGCGGTGACCGGTCTGGGCATTGAAAGTGCGAGCTTTCGAAACGGCACGCCGCACGAGTCAGTGATCGAGATGGATATTTTGACGGGCAGCGGCGACATCCTCACGGTATCTGGAGCCGCCGACGATCCGTACCGTGATTTGTTCTTCGCCTTTCCAAACTCGTACGGATCCCTCGGTTATGCCCTGAGGTTGAAGATTGAACTTGAACCGACCAAGCCGTATGTGCACCTGCGTCATGTTCATTACGCAACTGCCCGAGAACTGGCGACTGCGATCGAGAAAATTGTTGAAGCCAAGACGTTTGAAGGCAAGCGTGTTGATTTCCTCGATGGCACCGTTTTCAGTGCGACCGAGCAGTACCTCACCCTTGGTGAAATGGTGGAGACGATCCCACCCGGCCTAGACGTGAGTGACTACACGCGGATGGATATCTACTATCGGTCAATACAAAAACTCGACCAAGATGTGCTCACCATTCACGACTACCTATGGCGTTGGGACACCGACTGGTTCTGGTGCTCGCGCGCATTCGGTGCACAAAAATCTGCAATTCGACGAGTTTGGCCCAAGTCAAAACTTCGTAGCGACGTGTACTGGAAGCTCGTTGCACTGGATCGCAAATACTCCATCGCAAACAAGTTGGCAAAGGCACGACGCAAACCTTTGCGTGAACCAGTGGTCCAAGACATCGAAGTCCCTGTCGATCAGTTGGAAGATTTTTTGGACTTTTTCCACCGCGAAGTGGGCATCGAACCTATCTGGGTGTGTCCATTGAGGCAGCGTGATCCACATGTGGTGTGGCCGCTCTATGAGTTCGATCCGCACATCACCTATGTGAATGTTGGCTTCTGGTCGACAGTACCGATGACGGATGGCACTGATCCTGCCGATGGAATAGTCAATCGTCGCGTCGAACACAAAGTGACCGAACTGCACGGACGGAAGTCTCTGTATTCCACCGCCTATTACGACCGCGACGAGTTCGCATCAATTTACGGCGGAGTGGCATACACGGCAATCAAAAAGTCATATGATCCCGACGCTCGACTTCTCGGGCTGTATGAAAAGGTGGTGGAACAGCGGTGAACCTTGCCGAGGCCTTCTCTCTCATTGTCACTCCCGATCGCAACGTTGGGTTTCGGGCATACGACGGATCCAGCGCCGGACCACAAGATGGTGGCGTGATCCTTGAGGTGCGAAACCGGCGCGCGGTGGAATATCTGGCGGGTGCTCCGTCGCAGTTGGGGCTTGCTCGCGCCTACGTCAGCGGCGACCTCGAAATCGTGGGTGATCCGTACATAGCATTGAGCCGGCTCTACCCCATGAAGCTGACGCACCTCACCACCTCGGACAAAATT
>CAIXFB010000074.1 GCA_903918595.1 uncultured Actinomycetes bacterium | reverse complement strand
GCCATCATGGCGCCGAAGCGGCCAGAAGTGGCGATCAAAGAACCGGTCTTATCAGCAAGGACTGCGATGTGGTGCTCCACTGGATCAACACCAGCGGCTGGGCCAATGCTTTCGCGGATTTGCCCAACGCAGAGCCGCTCGAAGGTGCGGGCCTGGATACGCACAGCCTCCGGTCCAAGATCGGCAAGCACGTCAGATGCTCGGGCGAAGAGGAAATCTCCGGTGAGGATCGCAACGGAGTTGTCCCAGCGCGCATTCGCTGATGGTGCTCCGCGCCGCAAGGCTGCCTCGTCCATGACGTCGTCGTGATAGAGCGTGGCGAGATGGGTGAGTTCAACAACAACCGCAGCCTTGATCACATCAGGGTTAATGCCCTCGCCAAATTGAGAAGCAAGAAGAACAAGGAGGGGCCGAAAGCGCTTGCCGCCGGCGTCGACTAAGTGACGAGATGCCTCAGTGACGAACGGGTAGTCACTGACAACTGCCTCTCGGATCGCCTCTTCAACCTGGGCCATCCCCAATTCGAGCTCAACATCGAGCAACGGATCGATGCTTAAATCACCGAGGGGGCGGTCGCTCACAGTGTCAACGTACTACCGAAGGAAGACATCTGCATTTGCGACCAGCTCTAGAAGCGGCTGCGGGATGACGCCAAGGACCACGGTCACGGTCACACCAGCGGCGAGGGCGATAGTGGTGAATGCTGAAGGAACAGCCACAACGGCTGGCTCCTTGGCCGGGGCGGAGAAGTACATCAGCACAATCACGCGCACGTAGAAGAAGGCGGCGATGATGCTGGCCACCACGGCGGCGATCACCAGCCAGGTGTCACCGCTCTCAATGGCCGCAGCGAATACTCCGAATTTGGCCACGAACCCGCTGGTGAGCGGGATGCCGGCAAGGCTGAGCATGAAAACCGCGAATACCGCACCGATCACCGGAGACGTGCGACCAAGGCCAGCCCATGCGGACAAACTGGTTGCCTCACCACCGGATTGGCGCACCATCGAGATGACCGCGAAAGCACCGATCGTGCCAAAGCCGTACGCGATGAGGTAGAACAGTGAGGCAGAAAGGCCTTCAGCGCTCGCAGCGATAACGCCCAACATGATGAAGCCGGACTGGGCAATCGATGAGTAGGCCAACATGCGCTTGATGTCGGTTTGCACGAGGGCAACGATCGAGCCAACAAACATGGTGAGGATCGCGATGACCCAGAGCATCGGCTCCCAGTCCCAGCGGATGCCACCGAAGGCCACGTACATCACGCGCAGCAGCGCACCGAATGCAGCGATCTTGACCGTGGCGGCCATGAAGCCGGTCACGGCACTTGGTGCGCCCTGGTACACATCGGGGGTCCACTGGTGGAAAGGAACAGCGCCCACCTTGAACAGCAATCCAACAACGAGTAACGCCATGCCCAGGATCAAAAGCGGGCCCTGACTTGGCTTCGCGCTGATCGCCTCGGCGATACCGGGCAATGAGACAGTGCCAGAGAAGCCGTAGAGCAGTGCTGCGCCGTACAAGAAGAAAGCGGAGGAGAAAGCGCCGAGCAAGAAATACTTCAACGCTGATTCTTGCGAAAGCAAACGACGACGACGTGCCATGCCAGCAAGTAGATAGAGCGGCAAGGACATGACCTCGAGCGCAACAAACATCAGCAACAGATCATTCGCGGCAACGAACATGAGCATGCCCGAGACCGAGAACAAGAACAGCGGCCACACTTCGGTCTGGACCCAACCGCGCTGGGTGAACTGGCGCTCGTCCTCTGAGCCAGGAAGAGCCGCTGCCCGCGCTGCGAACACATCGCCGCTGGGATCAAGGGTGCGCTCAGCCATCAACATCGCACCGAGCAG
>CAIXFB010000073.1 GCA_903918595.1 uncultured Actinomycetes bacterium | reverse complement strand
GGTTCTCCTTGAGCGCGGAGATCTTGCAGGCGGGAGCACCTCGAAGGCTGCTGGTGGGATCCGCGCCAATTTTTCTGATGAATTGAACATCGCGCTGGGGAAAAGATCACTCGAGCTCTTCCATGATTTCCCGAACCGTCCCGGCCAACAGATTGATCTACACACCTCCGGTTATCTTTTTGTGCTCACCGACCAGGAATCCCTCGAGCACTTCACCGAAGCTGTTTCTTTGCAACAGGAAATGGGCATCGACGCCAGGATGGTCAGTGTCGACGAGGCGCTGGCTCTTTCACCGTTGTTGGATCCGTCGGGCGTGCTGGGCGCTGCGTATTCGCCGAACGACGGGCACTGTTCGCCAGAGTCAGTGGTGCTCGGCTATGCCACCGGTGCGCGGCGCCATGGGGCGATCATCCTCACAGGATGTGAAGTCACGGGCATCAACACCGAGGAAGGGCGCATCATCTGCGTCGAAACAAACATGGGAACCATCGATACCGCGTGCGTTGTGAACTGCGCCGGCGCGTGGTCACCGATCATCGCGCAGATGGTGGGTCTTGACCTGCCTGTTGTTCCGGTGCGCAGGGAGTTACTCATCACCGAACCGATGCCAGAACCTGTGGAGATGGCTTTCACCATTGATTATTCGACGAGCCTGTATTGGCACCGTGAAGGCCCGGGCATTCTCACTGGCTTTTCGGACAAGTCAGTGAATGAAGGTTTTGGGCTCACCCGTGATCCGGAGTTTCCGGGCAAGCTAGCCGAGTTGGCAGCAGAGCGCGCACCGGCTCTGCTGAATTTGGGAGTGCAAACTGGCTGGGCAGGGTTGTATGAGGTAACTCCCGATCACAACGCTCTACTCGGTGAGTTCACTGATGTTTCCCGGATGCTGTATGCGACAGGATTCTCAGGACACGGATTTCTGCAGGGACCTGCGGTGGGTGAAATTCTCAGAGACATGTACCTCGGTGTTGCACCGTTTGTAGATGTCAGTGCACTCGACGTTGCTCGATTTGCCCGAGGAGAGTTACGGCCTGAACGGAATATTGTGTAGATATAGATGCGTATACAAGAAAATTCGGTTAGGCGCGCGATTCGAACATTCCTAGCACCACGGCCACGCCCAGTACCGAACGCGGGGAGTAGGCGGTGCGCCACAAACCGCCGTGGTTCGCACCCTGCACAAAGAGATCCATGGGATTGCCCAGCGGGGTTTCTGGGTTGGCAGACGATGCTGGGTTGCGCAAATCGTGCACCAGCATCGCAGCCATCAAGGTGGTGGAGGTGGCTGGTTCAAAGACTTCGATGCCGAACCGGCCAGCACCTGCGTATCCGGCTGCGAGCATTCTGTTCTTGATCACAGACTTGGTGCGGGTGGCTGGAGCAAGGTTCAAGGAAACGGGAGTGCCATTGGCTCGGGCACTCAACGCCCGCCAGCGTTGCAGACGCTTGGCGAGAATGTAGTTGGGCCCCTGCTGGGGAATGAGTGAGTCGTTGAGCCCATACTCCACGGTGTCCGTGCCCGTCTGGGAAGTGCCCGCCTGGGCTGAGTAGGTGCGCGGATAATTGGGTTCGAACTGTCGCACAATGCGAAGAGGTGCTTGCAGGAGGCCGCCGAGGCCGCGGTGCTCCCAGCGAGAGCGAGACTCCTCGACGCATTCCATGGGAACTGCGAACACATCGGTGGGAGTGGCCAGGAAAGCCAAGGTGAGGTCATCGCGTTCGGCAAGCAAAGATGCGGTGATCGCATCACCTGCCATAGACAAACGGGCGTGCGCTGCACCATCTGCATACGCATAGGAACCCAGCACGAATGGTTGATCGATTTCGGCAAGCCATGTGCGAACTTCAGGCATGCTGCCCAATAGGTCCACGCCAGCGGCCGCGCTGACGATCGGGTCATCTTCGGGATGAACGATCCCACCAACAGTGAATGGCAATTGGCCATCTGCACCAAGTGCGATCGGGATGCGCAGGCTGCCAGCTGTATTGCGGGTAGTGGTGATCAGCCGCTCCCACACATCAGCGCGGGGCAGATCCACCGCATGCACTCGTGCCCCCCACCGAAGCAAGGAGCGGGTTGGTCCCATTTCCGCGGCTGCGCCGAGCAGTGCAATGTCCACGTCGTGCAGGTCGAGCCATTCTGGATTATCAAGCACCAGGTGAATTGCGGCCCCAAAACTTGGCTCAGCATGACCGCCGGCTACCCACGCGTCTACTTGCCGACGAAGATCAGCCCCGAAGAGACGGCGGCCCTGGTAAGGAACCGAGAGATCGACATCGCGAGGGGTGCGACCTTTCACGGTCACTGAGCCCAACGCCGGTTCGGTGAATCTGTCGAATGAGGCAGCCAACTGCATTTCCTCGTCGCCGCGCACAAATGTAAATCTTCGGTGGGCCGATTCAAGTCCGTCATCTGATATCGCAATCGCAGCCTCTGGGCTCGATGCGGCGGCGAGAACTATGTCTCGAAGTGGGCCGATGTACCCCGAGCGCCAATCTTTGGTGTGCTCAATGTTTGCTGCGATCGCCGGATCCACCGAACGCACAGAGTCAGCGAAGATCGCTCTGCCGGTGGCGGAGGTACTTCTGCTGCCATCGCCTCCGCGGGGGAAGCAGACTCCCTGATTTTCCTTGTTCGCCACGTGTGAAGGATATCTAGTGAGTCGCGTTGTGCTGGGAGGAACAGAGTGTGAGTCCTACCTCATCAGCAGTTTCAAGTGCTACGCGCACATCGTGATCCGTAGTTCTGAAATTTGTGAAGCATGGTCGTAGCCAAGAACTCCCGTCGATGATGGCTGGTGAGATGTAGACGCGACCATCAGCAATCAGTGCTCGACACAACGCATCGTTGTGGGCGTCAACGTCTGAGCAGTCTGGCACCACGTGCCGAATCGGAGTGATTGAAAGCTGAGGCGGTAACGGTTGCACCTCAAACCTTGGATGTTGCGAAGCCAACTCATAGAGCAACTGGGCTTGCGCCAGATTCCTTTCCAAAGCCGCGCGAAATGCCCGCGCTCCGTGCACCCGAAACGCCAGCCACAGTTTGAGAGCGCGCAGCGGCCGCGAGTACTCCAGTGTCACGTCTACCGCGTTGAGTTCGTTGTCGACATGTGGAATGTAGGCCTCGTTGTGCGCAAAGGCGGCGGCGAGTAATTGTCGGTCTCGTACCATGATCGCGCTGCACGCCTTGGGCACGAATAGCCATTTATGTGCATCGACGCTGACTGAGTGAGCGCGAGCCAACCCGGCAAAAAGTGGTGCACTGGTGGGAGCGCCGGCTGCAGGCAACCCGTAGGCGCCGTCCACGTGCAACCACACGTCGTACTTCTCACATACGTCCGCAAGTGCGTCGAGTGGATCGATCGCGCCGGTTAACGTGGTTCCCGATGTTGCCACTACCGCCATTGGAATAACTCCGGTGGCGATGTCGGCAGCGATCAGATGATCCAGTGCTTGGGGATCCATCCTGCGGTGGCCATCGAGGGGAACGGCCCGCACCGCATTGCGCCCGATGCCGAGCAGTTCTGCGCCGCGCACGACCGAGTAGTGCACCTCTTCAGAGCAATACACGGCCAGCGGAACCCGCACGCCGTTCATGCGCGAGCCCGGGAGTGCTCGCTCGCGTGCTGCAGCGAGGGCTGTGATGTTGCTGATGGTGCCGCCGCTGGTGAAAAAACCGCAGTCGGCGGGGTAACCCACAAACTCAGCAAGCCATTCGATTGTTTGCGATTCGATTCTCGTGGCCGAACCTGCGTCGATGGCCAGGTTCGGGTCGTAGGAGTGTGCGAGTAGATCGGCGAGTGCTCCGATCTCCAGGCCACTGGAGCCCACGTATGCCAAGAAGCGAGGCCGCGATTGGGCGATTGAGGTGTCGAGGGCTGCGGCAGCAAGGTCAAGTTGCACCCGCACATCGGCGGCATCCTCTGGAAGTGATTCGGTGAGGGCAGCAAGCAAAGCAGCGCTTGGCACCGGCTCTTCATCTCGAGCCTGATCAAACTCTCGCCACGCCCGCAAGACAAGTTCTGCCGCGTACTCCAACGCTGCCTCGCGAGCTTCCCCGAGTGCTAGCGAGGATGGCTCGGCCGGTGGTGTCTTCATGCGCCTCGTTGGGCCAGTTGTTTGCGGTAGGGAGCAAGGTCAGCGGTGCGGTCAATACCGATCACGCCAACAAGGCCACTGTCGTCGTGGTACTCCACCACACACGGCTCATCCACGCTGCCCGCAGCCACCACACTCGAAGTAGCGATGCCCGGCATCCCGAAGGACTGGATCTTGTACTCGTACTGGTCGGACCAGAACGACGGCATTGCGGTGAAGGCGCTGCGATCGGGCTCGTCACCGCGCAGCAGTGCGGCGAGCGCAGCGCCCGCCCGCCGACCGGTCTCGGTGGGGATGTTCCAGTGCTCGATACGGCGCGGTGGGCCACCGAAAAGTGCGTTGGGGTGCCGGGCCACATCGCCCACTGCGACCATCGGCACATCGGCGCCCTGCACCACCATGGCGGAGTCGACGAGCAGGCCGTCAGACAGGTCGAGATCGTTGCCCTCAAGCCACTCGGTATTGGTCACAGAGCCGACCGCCTCAACAATCACGGTGGCGTCGATCTCGGTGCCGTCGTCGAGTCGCACCCCGGTCACATGATCATCACCGAGGAACTCGGCAACCGTGCGACCCATGTGGAAATTCACGCCGTGCGCCTCGTGCCTGCGCCGCATCGCGGCACCAAGTTCGGCGCCGAGCGGACGAATCATCGGCTCGGCATCGAGAGCAACCACATGCACTTCGGCACCCAGTTTGCGCGCAGTCGCCGCAACCTCGCAGCCGATGAAGCCAGCACCCATGATCACCACGCTGGTGCCCGGAGCAATTTCATGACGTAACCCGGCTGCGTCGTCGGCGGTGCGCAGCAGGTGGCGACCCTTCGTGGGTCCGGGGATGGGCAGAATGCGCGGGCGGATGCCGCTTGCCACGACCAGAGCGTCGAATGGAAGCACCGTTGCGTCGGCGAGCGTGACGGTGCGGGCGGTCAGGTCGCTTGCCACTACTCCCGAACCAAGCCGCCATTCGACGTCGTCGATCGAGTCCTTGCGACGGAAGTGCAGGTCCTCGACCTGAACCCCACCCGCGAGCGCCTCCTTAGACAGCGGCGGCCGGTTATAAGGCAGGTGGTCCTCGTCACCGACGAGAACGATGTGCTCGGTGTACCCGGCAGCGCGCAGCGACTCGGCAACTCGCAGACCACCGAGGCCGGCTCCCACGATCACGACCTGGGTCATGGCCGATCAGGCAGACGTGATGGTGATCGCCTGCATGGGGCATACGTCGACAGCGCTCTCCAGATCGGCGAGCCGGTCATCGGATGCTTCCTCCTGGTACACGAGCTTGCCGTCGTCGTCGAGTGCGAAGACATCATCGGCCTCAAAGCAGCACTGGCCGTAGTGCTGGCACTTATCCATGTCGACGTGGATCTTGATCATTGTTGCTTCTCCTCAACTAACGATGGGTACAAATCCTTGGATGGCGTGCGAATGCCGCGGAACTCCCAGTCCCCACCCATAGCGGTGGAAATCACTTCTTCACTCTCCGTTGGTTGCGCGCCGCAATCGGTGCGAATGGGAACGGGCCCAGACACGATGGTGTTGGTGAGCGTGCCGAGTCCTTCAACTTCAACCTGCACCACATCACCTGGGTACACCGTGCGCGAGTTGGCGGGCGTACCGGAAAAGAGCAGATCGCCAGGGCTCAGCGTGATGGTGCGTGCGATGTCTGCGACAAGGTAGTTCATATCCCATTCGAGTTCATCGGTGCTGGCATCTTGCTTCACCTCGCCGTTCACGATGGTGCGAAGGCGCTTGCCACGAAAATCCCAATCGGTGATCAGGCCCGGGCCAACCGGGGCGAGGGTGTCTGAACCCTTAACCCGCAGCATGGAACCAGCATCTGTGTCGCGGAAATCGTGCAGACCGTAGTCATTGCCCACGGTGTAGCCAGCGATGTAATCACCGGCCTGGTCGGGGGAGATATTGCGGCAGGTGCGACCGATCACGATGACAATTTCGCCCTCGTAGTTCAACCACTTGCAGCCCTCGGGGCGCACCACGGCGCCCTTGTGTGAGTTCAAAGCCGTGACAGGTTTATGGAAGTACGTGGGTGAACTGGGCAGGCGGGTCATGAACTCCTCGGTTCGCGAGGAGTAGTTCAGATGCACCGCGATGATTTTGCTGGGCTCGCTCGGGGGCAAGTGGATGGCCTCTTCGATGCCCACTGATCTACCGTCGGGTGCAACAAGTTCCTCACCGTGACGCACGGTCAGGACAGGTGCTCCTTCGAGCAAAATGCGCCGGTACTCGGTCATGCTGCCGCCTTACCTGTAGTCCAGCCCTGGCTGGGTCGATCGAACCAGACGTGCACCTGACCGGTGCCGATGGAATTCTCATATTTGCTAAACATGCGACCGGGTGCGTTCACGGCTGATTCTCCGAGTGCGCCCATCATCATCAGGTAGTGAGAGAACCGCGCCTCAGGCTTATGTTTCAAGAACTCCGGCATGGTCGCTAACACGCGCGCATGATCGCCGGCCTTGAACCACTCGATTCGCTCGAGGTCGGCAGCGCATGCTTCCGGCGTGAAAATGTTCGATGGGTCGCTCGCTTCGTGCTGACGAAGTTCACGCAGTGGCCAGAATGTATGTGACAGTGCCCCCGATGCGAGGAGCAGCACTTTGCGATCAGACTCTTCGATGGCCTTACCGATTGCGCGGCCGGCGCGAAGGAAATCTTCGGTATCGCCGGTT
>CAIXFB010000072.1 GCA_903918595.1 uncultured Actinomycetes bacterium | reverse complement strand
CAGCCAGGCCTACTCCGAAGAGTGGAGAGGTGCAGTTGGTGCCGTCCTTGCCGTTACGACCACCCCAGCCCCCGACCATCCAGTCGTACCACATGAAGAATGACCCATCACCTTTTCGACCGTCCCTGCCCCCCACGAGCAAGTATTCGAGATTGAAGGAGCAGGCGATGGCTCGCTCAGGCATGATTGTCGACCAAAGTTCGAATATGGCGCTCATGATCTTTTCGTACGGTCCGGAGCAAAAGCCCGTGACCGCCACAGGCCATCCTGCATTGACCACGGTTCCCTCTGGCCCGAGATCGCACGTGATGGCCCGGTAGAACCCTGAGTTCAGGGGGATGTCAGGGAAGAACGTCTTGGTTCCAGCGACCACGCCTGAGAACGATGCGCCGAATCCTGAGTTCAGGAAGCTCGCAACCGCGGGTGCGGACTCGGACAGGTCATAGTGGATCTGATCCCCAGAGATACGCATCTTGACCTTGATCGGCACAAGGCCCTCGCCATGGGCTGGGTCGTAGTCGATGTAGTCGGTTGCTTCCCATTCGCCATCGGGCAGTTCCAGGATGCGCTTTCTGGCGAGGCGTTCCACGTAGTCCTGAACTTCCTCGAACGCCAAAACGACTGTCTCTTTGGAGTACTTATCCACGAGACGCAGGATCTCTCGTTCGCAGACTCCTGTTGCCTCGGCCTGCGCGCGCATGTCACCCATGTTCGCCGCAGGAGAGCGGGTGTTGGCAACAATCAGTTCAGCCACGTCGCGGCGAAACACGCCTCGGTCCCATAGCTTGACCGGCACCATTCGGAAGCCCTCTCCGAAATGCTCCGTCGCATTCACGTCGAAGGAGCCGGGAACCGTTCCCCCCATGTCAGACCAATGGCCCATCGACATGGCGAACGCGATGATCTCGCCATCTACGAAGATCGGTCGAATGATGCGGACATCGTTGAAGTGCGTTCCGCCCGTGTACGGATCATTCACTCCGAAGATGTCGCCGGGGTTGATGTCTCCAGCAAAGCGCTCAATGATCGATTGCGCTCCGAAGTGCAACGTGCCCACATGCACGGCAACATCCTGGCTCCCCTGCATCACCGTGTTGCCCTTCGCATCCACGAGTGCGCATGAGAAGTCTCTGGCATAGATGACAAATGAGTGACAGGTGCGCAGAATCTGCTCGCTCATGAGATCGACGGAGGTTGAAAACGCATTCTTGAGGACCTCGAAGGTAACAGGATCAAGGGTGCTCATCTTCGCGGTGCTCTGTACTGTCGCGGTCATCCTGAGATCTCCTGAATGTGAATGAGGATGTTCCAGTTCCGGTCGATTTCCCACCTGGTGTGCGGAGGAACGAGCGTGGTGCTGTCTAACTGGTCGATGACTGCCGGCCCCGCTGCTCCCATTCCCGGGACGAGGGATGAGCGCTCATATATAGGAGTGGACACCGCGTTCACACCAATGCCCTTGACGTCCTCGAACCAGACATCGCGGTAGGAGCCTGGAGCGGGTGGAGACTGCTCAATCACCTCAGTTGCTGCCATGTCCGGCTTGGGAGTCACCCCGATGGCCCGGACACCGAGTTGGTAGATCTCGATAGGTGCATCGATCTGGCTGAAGGAGTACTCGCGTTCATGCTCGCGATGGAACCGCTCGACTGCTTCTGCAAGAGCCGCCGCTCCCGTTCCTACGGTCACGGTGAGAGATCGCCACTGTCCCAAGTAGCGCATGGCAGCGGTGCGCTCAAGCACGACCTGCTCATCACTGACACCCTCGTGCTTCAGATGCTCAGCGGCCTCAAGTTCCATCGTTTGGTACATCGACTCCATCTCTGCAGGCTCAGCCTCGGAGAGGGACTTCTGATACATCACCGCCAGGTCATGGCGAATGTCGACAAGGAGACAGCCAAGCGCTGAGGTCACGCCTGGGTTTGGTGGCACCAACACGGTGGGAATCGAGAGCTCTCGGGCGAGTGCAGCACCATGCAGCGCACCCGCACCACCGAAGGCGACCAAAGCAAACTCGCGAGGGTCATAGCCTCGACGAATCGATACCAGGCGCACCGCATCGGCCATATTGGCGTTGGCGACTTTGATGACCGAAAGGGCCGCATCCTCAACGCTCATCTGGAAAGGCGTTGCCACCCCAACCTCAATTGCCGTGCGGGCGAGGTCCGCCTTCAGGTGCATCTTGCCACCCGCAAGAGAGGTTCCTAATCGGTTGAGAACAACGTTCGCATCCGTGTTAGTCGGCTGGACACCACCCATTCCATACGCTGCTGGACCAGGTGTGGCACCGGCTGACTGCGGGCCATTGCGCAGGGAACCGGCCGAGTCAATCCACGCAAGTGAGCCACCCCCCGCACCAATTGTGAGAACTTCGATGCTCGGGAAGCAGATTGGGTATCCGTACTCCACAGCCCACTGCTTTGTGACTCGTACCTCTCCCTCGTACACCAGTGCAATGTCGGTGCTCGTGCCACCCATGTCCAATCCGATGGCATTGGGGAAGCCCGCCTGTGACGCGAGGTGCCTTGCAGCAATGGCTCCTGCTGCGATGCCTGATGCGGCAAGACGCACGGCGTACTTCTGAACCATGCGCGTGGTCATCGATCCACCACCTGAGTGAAGAAGCAGGAGGTCGCCTGCGTACCCCTCTGCTTTCAGGTTCTCACTCAACTGCTGAACGTAGTCACCCACGAGCGGTGCAAGAACGGCATTAGCGACCGTCGTATTGAATCGGTCGTGCTCGAAGATCTCCGGGAGGATCTCGCTGGAAGTGGAGATGCGCACGTTAGGAAGTTCTTCTTCGAGGATTTCCTTCATGCGGCGTTCATTGGCACCACTCGCATACGAGTTGACGAAGCAGACCGCAACAGTCTGAATGTTCTTTTTCCGCAGCTTCGCAGCAACTTCGCGAGCCTCTGTCTCATCAACCGAAACGAGGACATTGCCTTCGAAATCAATGCGTTCGGTGACCTCGTACCGGTCTCGCCGGCGAATGTATGGACCAGCTACATCCTTATAGGCATCCCAGAGGTCGTCCTTGGTGCCGTTGCGGATCTCAATAACATCGCGAAAACCACGCGTGGTGACCATTGCCGCAGGTGGGAACCGCCTCGTGATGAGGGCGTTAGTGGCCACAGTTGTGCCGTGGCTAAACAAAATGACATCGGCCAGGTTCACGCCCACTGAGTGGGCGGCTTCCATGACTGCCCGGCCGGGGTCATCTGGTGTGCTGGGCACCTTCCCAACGCGGATCTCAGCCGAAGACTCGTCAAGCACAATGACATCCGTGAAAGTCCCGCCAACGTCGACCGCGACTCGCAGGGTTGCCATGAACACCTCCATATAGCCCAGCATCAATCTCGCCGGGGGTCGCAAATGTACGTCAGCACCGTCCACGTGGCAATGGACTGAAAGAAATTCGAATGACACAATTTTGTAAATTTTCCAAAACTTTGCGTCCAACTGCTCTAAAGTCAAGGAGTAATTACCGCGAGTACGGGAGCGGTGTGATTTTTCGAGGGGATGAATTCGTCAACGTGACAAAAACGTTACCAATCTCGTCACTCACTGCGCCACCCGAGGCACCGGATTCGCCCGTCAAGCTCACGATGTCAAACGTCGCTGCAGTGGCCGGCCTGCGGATCTCCGTAAGCGGACCCGATGGCGTGGTTCATGGCGCCTGCCCCATCGAACACCCCGACATGGTCGACGAGCTCGAGGCCGGTTGGCTGGTGGTCTCCGAGGGGATCGGATTTGGCGGGGCAAACGAGACCGACCTGCGCTCCTTCGTCCGCGCGATCAAGATCCGCTCATCGCCAGGTCTCGTGATCAAGTTGGGGCGCGGATGGGATCAGGTGCCCGGTCCCCTCATAAATGAGGCTGAGCACCTTGAACTACCCGTGTTCATCATGCCCAGCGAGACGCCGGTGAGTTCCTTCCTCAGATACGTGCATGAGGCAGCGAGCATCAACGACCTTGCCATTCTGACGCAAGCTCTGAGCATTCAGACGGAACTCCTTGCAGCTCTCTCTTATCCCGACGTTGAGGTCGAGCTGGTGCGACGAATCTCAGGAGCACTCGATGTGTCCACCGTGCTCTATGACGCAGAGTTCAGGCCCATCGCAATTCAAGGTGATGCACCGATCCACCTCATCGCCGAGCACATCCGAGAGCATCGTTCGCAGGCCAACGTGACACTTGTTGGCAGGTGGCTCCTGGACCATGGCTCGATCGCTACCCCGGTAGGTGACTATCACCTCGGACTTGCTTGGCGGATCGGCAACGAACCCAACCGGGAGTTGGTGCGCTCGTCTCGGCGGGCTATGGAGCAACTACTGCATGCACATGCACGAACCGTCGCCCTGGCGCAAGAGCAGGATCATCTG